>JAKPEE010000091.1 GCA_029552125.1 Bacillota bacterium
CCCGCCTGGCCTATACCAATAAAGTGCCCACCGGGCAGATGCGCGCATACGGCAACCAGACCGCCAATTATGCTTACGAGACGCTTCTGGATATGGCGGCGCGCAGGCTGGGCATGGATCCGCTGGAGCTGCGCTTGAAAAACTGTATTGGCCCCGGCGACATCTCGGTGCACGGCCTGGAGATCAAAAGCTGTAACCTGGCCCAATGCTTTAAAACCGCCGCAGCGGCGGTGGGATGGGACCGGAAGAAGCCGGGGCGGGGCTACGGCATCAGCGGTGCCATTCACGCCAACGGCAGCGTGGTCGCTCATAAGGATTTTCGCGGCGCCGCCGCCGTGATTCGCCTGGAGGAAGACGGCAAGTTTACCCTCTTTACGGGCGAGCAGGATTACGGCCAGGGCACCCATACCGTCTTTGCCCAAATTGCCGCCCGGGTCTTAAATATCTCGCCGCAGGATATAACCGTTTATTCCAAGGATACTGCGGTAATCCCTTACTCCCAGGGCGCTTTCGCCATGCGCCAGACGACGATCGGCGGCCATGCCGTGCGCCTGGCGGCGGAAGATTTAAAACAGAAGATGGCCGGCCTGGCCGCAGAGTTGCTGGGCGCGGAAGCAGAGCTGTCAGGAGCTGTTTTCAGGACCCCTGGCGGTGCAGAGCTGTCTCTGTCTGAAATCGCCTACCAGTGGCGCTGCCGCCACAACGGCCTGGCCATGACGGGCGAAGGCAACTACAATCCGCCCGGCTCCGCTTATGACAGCAGCGGCTACGGTAATATTGCCGTAACCTACTCTTTTGCCGCCCACGCCGCCGAGGTGGAGGTGGACCCGCAGACCGGCGCCCTGACCATTCACAAGATCGTGGCGGTGCACGATTCGGGAAAAATTATCAACTATACCACTGCCCTGGGCCAGGTTTTCGGGGGCGTAACCCAGGGCCTGGGCTATAGCTGCTTTGAAGGATATCTCTTTGACGGCGGGCGGGTGCTCAACCCCGATTTCGCCACCTACCAGCTACCGACCGCCCTGGATGTGCCTCCGATCGAGCCCCTATTTATCGACAGCGAAGATCCGGAAGGACCTTTCGGCGCCAAAGGCCTGGGTGAAATCGTCCAGGTGCCCCTTTTGGGAGCCCTCTCCTGCGCCGTGGCCGACGCCATCGGAACCCCGGTAACTTCGCTGCCCATGACGGCTGAAAAAATTTACCGGGCCGCCGCCGGAAAGGAGTGCTTGGAGTGAGCTACCGCATCGCCAGAGATCTGGAAGAGGCCCTGCAACTGCTGCGGGAGGGCCGCGGATCAGCCCGCATCATTGCCGGGGGGACCGACCTGTTTCTACAGGATCTGCCGGAGGCGCTGGTGGACCTGTCCGGCACCCCTGAAACACTCGGCATATGCGCAGAGGAAGAAATGTTGATTATCGGCGCCTGCGTGACCCATGCCGAAGCCGCCGCATCACCCCTGCTGCAGGAGGGCGCCACCGTCCTGGCCGAAGCCTGCGGGCAGGTGGGCTCTCCCCAGGTGCGCCACGCCGGCACCCTGGGCGGCAACGTGGTCAACGCCGCCCCGGCGGCCGACGCCGCGGTAGGCCTGGTGGCCATGGGGGCCAGGGCGGTTATCGTGGACACCGCGGATGCCAGGCGGCAAGAGGCGGTGGAGAATCTTTATGCAGACTATAACCGCTCCCGGGTGGACAGCAGCAGGGAGATTTTGCTGCACTTTGCCATGAGAAAGCACGGCCCCGGGGAGGGCTCCGCCTTTAAACGCTTTGCCTCTCGCAAATCCCTCTCCCTGCCCATGTTCAGCGTGGCCGCAGTGGTCCGCCTGGAGCAAGGGCTTTTACAGGAAGTGCGGCTGGTGGCCGCCCCGGTGAAGCCGGCTCCGACCCGCCTGCCGCAGGTGGAGCAGCGGCTGCAGGGCCTGCCTGCCTCCGGCGATACCTGGCGGCTGGCCGGCGAGCTGGTGCGGGAAGCGGTTACCGTGCGCGGCAGCACCCTGCGCTGCACGGCCGAGTATCGCCGCCACCTGGCGGGGGTGCTGGCGGAGCGGGCGCTGCAAGAAGCAGCCCGCCGCGCCGCAGGCTTGAAGGCAGGTGAAAGCAAGTGAAAAAACAGATCATCCGTTTCAGGTTAAATGATGAACCGGTGGAGCTGCTGGCTGATCCGGCCCAAAGCCTGCTGCACCTGCTGCGCGAAGAGCTGGAGCTTACCGGAACCAAGGAAGGCTGCGGCCGGGGCGAATGCGGCGCCTGCACGGTGCTGCTGGACGGGCGGCCGGTAAACTCCTGCCTGGTTCCCGCCGGCAAGGTTGAAGGTAAACAAGTGATCACCATTGAGGGCTTGACCCGCTCCGGGGAGGCGCGCCCGCTGCAGGAAGCTTTCGTGGCTGCAGGGGCAGTGCAGTGCGGTTTCTGCACTCCGGGGATGATCATCTCAGCCTACGCTTTGTTGAAAGCCAACCCCAATCCTACCGCGGCAGAGATCAGGAGCGCCATTTCCGGGAACCTGTGCCGCTGCACCGGTTACAAACAGATTGAGCAGGCCGTGGCCATGGCGGCACAGCAGGGCCGCGGCAGCAGCACCACCACAAAGGAGAACTGAAGATGCACGTAAACCAACGCTTCCAAAACACCCTGGGCTTGAATTTCTTCACGGAAGACCAGCTTGATCAGCTTCATTTTGCCACCCTCGATGTGCTGGAGCGGGTCGGGGTGCGGGTCCATGAGCCCGAATCACTGGAGCTGCTTCACGGCGGCGGGGCCAGCATAGACGGCAACCTGGTTAAAATACCGGCCTGGATGGTTCAGCAGGCTTTATCCACCGCGCCGGCAAAAGTCTCCCTGGCCACCAGGGACGGCCGGCGGGCCTTGGCCCTGGAAAAGGGCAACATTTATTACGGCACCGGCTCGGATACACCGTTTACCATTGATCTTGACACCGGTCAAAGAAGGCCGGCGGTCAAGCAGGACGTGGCCAACGCCGCGCTTCTTTCCGACGCCCTGGAGCATGTGGATTTTATCATGTCCCTGGGGCTGGCTTCAGATGTGCCGGCCGTCAACTCTGACGTTCACCAGTTTGAAGCGATGACTTTAAATACGGTCAAGCCGGTCTGTTTTACGGCCCACGGCCGTGAAGGGCTGCTGGAGATCATCGAAATCGCCAGCATCGCCGCCGGGGGGAAGGAGACCCTGGTGGAAAAGCCCTACCTGGTTCTCTACGCCGAGCCCACTTCGCCGCTGCAGCATACCCGGGAAGCCCTGGAAAAACTGTTGACCTGCGCTGCGGAGCGGCTGCCGGTAATCTATGCTCCCGCCGTGATGAGCGGCGCCACCGGGCCGGTCACCCTGGCCGGTGGCATAGTGGTGGCCAACGCAGAGATTCTCTCAGGGCTGGTGATCCACCAGCTTAAAGCGCCGGGCGCGCCCTTTATTTGCGGGGGAGGGGTGCCGCCCATGCACATGGCCCACTCCATCTGCTCTTACGGCGCCCCCGAGCGGGACCTGGGCTGCATCTCCCTGGTCCGGCTGGCCCAGTATTACCGCCTGCCCGTATTTACCACCGCCGGCTGCAGCGATGCCCATGTTTTCGACCAGCAGGCGGGCATGGAGGTTGGATTCAACCTGCTCATCTCCGGGCTGGCGGGGGGCAACCTGATCCACGACCTCGGCTATATCGGGGTGGGCATGACCTCTTGCCTGGAGCACCTGCTTTTGTGCAATGAAACGGTCGGTGCGGTGAAGCACCTGCTGCGCGGTGTAGCCATAACCCCCGAAACCCTGGCCCTGGACCTGATCGAAAAGGTCGGCCCCGGGGGACATTTTTTAAGTGAAGAGCATACGGCCAGGCACTTTCGCCGGGAGATGTATTTCCCGAAAGTATTGAACCGGAATAATTATGACGGCTGGCTGGCTGAAGGCGGTAAAAGCTTCGGCGAAAGGGCCAACGAGGTAGTCAAAGAAATCCTGGCCCATCATAAACCCCCGGCTTTGCCGCCGGAGCGGGAAGCGGAAATCCGCCGCGTGGCTGCCCGCCGGGGTTGATAAATTAAAACCGGGGTTGGCGGCAGGGCCTGTAATTTTTCGGGTAAAAAAACAATCGCCAAACACATACTAACTACAGCGAACCAGGCCAGTAATGGCCATGGCGGGCGAGCTTGCGCAATGCGGCACTCTCCCATGGGCGTATGGTTAATTGAGACGGCCTCGCCTGCCATTAACAGCGATCTTTCCTTTCACTGCGGTACAAATTATCTCCGGATCTGTGGCCGCAGCAGGGATGACGCCGCCCCTTGGAGAATAATACCTCCATTGCCCGTTAGCGGAAGGGGCAGCGCTTGGTGGCGGTTGGCTAAAGCGCGAAAAATAATATTTACAGGAGTGATCAGAGATGCTCATCGTCGGAGAAAAAATCAATACCAGCCGAAAAGAAGCCAGGGAAGCCGTAGAAAAAAGGGATGCCGCATTTATCCGCAGCCTGGCCCGGCGCCAGGCCGAAGCGGGTGCCCATTACATCGACGTTAACTGCGGTACTTTCCTCAAAGAAGAACCGGAGCTCTTGAGCTGGTTGGTGCAGGAAGTGCAGCAGGAGCTGGATAACGCCCCCCTCTGCATCGACAGCCCCAACCCTGTTGCCGTGGAAGCGGCGCTAAAAGTCCATCAGGGTAAAGCCATGCTTAATTCCATTAGCGGGGAGAAGGAACGCTACGAAGCCCTTCTGCCGCTGGTGGTGCAGTACGGCTGCAAAGTGGTAGTGCTGTGCATGGATGACCAGGCCGGCATCCCGCCGGACGCGGCCACCCGTTTCAAGATCGCTTCCCGGATCATTGACGGGCTCACAGCCAAAGGAGTCAAGGTGGAAGACATTTACGTGGACCCGTTGATTCAACCGATCAGTGTTGATACTAAAAACGGCCTTGCCGCCGCTGAAACCATCCGTATGGTCAAAGAAAGCTATCCCGGAGTGCACGCCATCTGCGGCCTCAGCAACATCTCTTTCGGTTTGCCGGAGCGCAAGCTCTTAAACCAGGCTTACCTGGTCGTCTGCGCCACCTACGGCCTGGACGCGGTGATCCTGGACCCGGAAGATAAAAGGATCATGGCCCTGGTGTACGCCTCCGAGGCGCTGCTGAACCGGGATCCCTATTGCGGCGAGTATCTTAAGGCTTACCGCAAGGGTTTTTTGAAGATGTAGGGGGAAGAAGAAGACAGAATACAGGAGACAGGAGAACCGGGTAGCAGGATTTAGACGGTCCAAAGAATTGATAATCCAGAATTCAGAAGAAAAGGTTAAAACCGCGGTCCATACTCCCCTTCCCCTTCGCGGGGGAGGGGAGACTCGGGAATAGGATACAGGAAATAAGATAAAAGCGGGAGTCAAAAATTCCTTCTCCCATGTGGAAGAGAGCTGGAGGGGCAGTAGCAGGCAGAGAAAGCAGCCAAGAGAAACGCAAGCTGTCACAATTGCCCCTTTTTCCCTTAAAGAAAGAACCCGGCGGAAGGTTTCTCATCAGTTTTCTCCTCCCTTTTCCAGGGGGGGCCGGAGAAGAATGTTAAACATGGTGTGAAGATAGCGCAGGGAGCAGGAGCGGGGCGCAGACCGCGCCTACCGGTACGGGTCGGGGCGCGGCGTGCTGCGCCCGTTGTATTAATACATTTCCAGGCCAGGTGAGAATCTTATGTTGATCGAGTTAACTGTTAACCGGTTTGTGCAGGAAATTGCCTCCGCTTCTCCGGCGCCGGGAGGGGGCAGCGTTGCCGCCCTGGCCGGCGCCCAGGCGGCCGCATTAATATCAATGTACTGTAATTTGAGCCTGAACCGGGAGAAATACGGAGACGCGGTGGACAACCTGGAAGAGGCCGGGGCAAAGGCCCGGGCCCTTGCTGAAAAGTTATTGCAGGCCATAGACGAGGATACCGCCGCCTTCAACCGGGTTATGGAGGCTTACCGCCTGCCCAGGGGAACCGCTGCAGAAAAGGCGCGGCGCAGCGAGGCCATCCAGGAGGCTTATATCATGGCGGCAAAAGTTCCTTTACATACGGCGGAGATTTGCCTGCAGCTACTGGAGCTGGTAAAAGAGGTGGCCGGCCGGGGCAACCCGGCGGCAGTGACCGACCTGGGCGTGGGCAACCTGCAGGCCCTGGCCGGGCTGACCGGTGCCTGTTACAACGTGCAGATTAACCTCGGTTCCATCAAAGATACTAAAATCAAGGGACAACTATCGGAGCAGGTCGTCCGCATCCTTGCCTCCGGCCGCGAGATTTTTGACGGGAACCGTATCTCTATCGAGCAGAGCATTTAAGGCGGGAGGCGGCTGAAATGAAAGAAATCATTGAATGTGTCCCCAACTTCAGCGAAGGGCGCCGCCGCGAGGTGGTAGAGGCGCTGGTGCAGGAGATTAGGGGCGTAAGCGGTGTTTCTGTCCTGGATTATTCCCTGGATTATGACCACAACCGCTGTGTGATCACCTTTGTCGGTGAAGGCGGCGCGGTGCTGGAAGGGGCTTTCCGCGGTGCACGCAAAGCGCTGGAACTGATCGACCTGCGCAAGCATAAAGGCGGCCACCCGCGCATGGGCGCCACGGACGTGATCCCCTTCATCCCCATCGAGGGTGCTGACATGGACAGATGTATCGCCCTGGCGCGGCAACTGGGGCGGCGGATTGCCGAAGAGCTGTCTATACCGGTTTTTCTCTATGAAGAGGCCGCCACCGCGCCGGAGCGGCGCAACCTGGCTGTCCTGCGGGCCGGACAGTTCGAAGGGCTCCAGGAAGCCATGGATCGCGGCAGAATCCCCGATTTCGGCCCGGCCAGGATCCATCCCACGGCCGGGGCCACGGCGGTGGGCGCGCGCCGCCCCCTGGTGGCCTTTAATGTCAACCTGACCACGGCGGATGTAAGCGTGGCCAAAAAAATTGCCGCAGCGGTGCGCGAGCGCGGCGGCGGCCTGTGCAACGTCAAAGCCCTGGGCATCTACCTGGAAGACGAAAAGAAGGCCCAGGTAACCATGAATCTGGTTAACTGCGAGGCCACGCCCATCCACCGCGTCCTGGAGTTAATCAGGGCCGAAGCGGCCCGCTACGGCGCGGGCATAGCGGAGACTGAGGTGGTGGGCCTGATACCGCGGCAGTATCTCCTTGACGCCGCCCTGCACTACCTGCAACTCAACCGTTTCTCCCCGGACCAGATTCTCGAAAACCGGATCAACAAGTAGGGTAAGCTCCGATCTCTTACAAGAACAATGGGAGGATGGATCGATGCTGCAAGCAGACCTGTTAATAAAAAATGCGGCCCAGCTTTTAACCATGGCCGGGCATAGTAAAGAGCCCAAACGGGGTGCTGAACTGGCCGATCCCGGCATCATCACCGGTGGGGCCGTGGCCGCCTTTGACGGCGTAATTGTAGCCGTGGGGCCGACGGAACAGGTAGAAGAGGAAGTAGAACTTTTACCCCATGCCCGGGTTTACGACGCCTGGGGCAAGGTGGTGGCGCCCTGCTTTGTTGAGCCCCACACCCATATCGTTTTTGGCGGCAGCCGCCAGAATGAATTTGTGATGCGGCTGCAGGGGAAGAGCTACCTGGAGATCATGCAGGCCGGCGGGGGGATCGTCAATTCAGTCAAGGCCACCGCCGCCGCTTCCGATGCGGAGTTGCTGGAGACCGCCCGCCGCCGCCTCGACCACTTTGCCCGGCATGGTGTCGGCACCGTGGAGGTGAAAAGCGGTTACGGCCTTTCCGTGGCCGAAGAGCTGCGCATGCTGCGGGTGATTCGCAAACTGGACGCCCTACACCCCCTGGACCTGGTGCCCACATTCCTGGGAGCCCACGCTTTCCCGAAAGAATACCGCGGGCGGGAAGAGGAATATGTAGATCTGGTAGTCGAAGAAATGATCCCCCGGGTGGCTGAAGAAAAGCTGGCCCGCTTTTGCGATGTTTTTTGCGATGTGGGCGTGTTCACGGTGGAGCAGTCGCGGCGCATCCTCGAGGCAGGCAAGCGTTACGGGCTGCTGCCGAAATTACATGCCGACGAGCTGGCCTCCTTCGGCGGGGCCGAGCTGGCGGCGGAAATGGGGGCCGTGTCGGCGGATCACCTGCTCAAGGCTTCACCGGAGGGAATAAAAGCCCTGGCCGAAGCCGGCGTTATCGCCGTGCTGCTGCCCGGTACGGCTTTCTTTCTTAATGAAGAATACGCACCGGCGCGGCAAATGATCGAGCAGGGCGTGGCCGTGGCCCTCTCCACGGACAGAAATCCCGGCTCTTCGCCCACCGAGGCCACCCACCTGATCCTGACCCTGGCCTGCATCAAAATGAAAATGCTGCCGGCGGAAGCCTTATGCGCCGCCACCATTAACGCCGCCCATGCCATCGGAATGGCTCACCGGGTCGGCAGCCTCGAAACAGGCAAGCAGGCGGATGTGGTGATTATCGACGCCCCGGACTGCAATTACATTCCCTATCACTTCGGCACCAGCCTGGTGGAGGCGGTGTTTAAAAAAGGAAGGAAGATTAAATGAGATGATTTAATCCTATATATAACATACGTCCTGAAAAATTTTTACTTTTTAATAAAGGAGAATTTTGGAGTTTTATAGAATAAGTTACACAAAGAATAGGAGGTAAAGATTATGTCAAAGGAATATATACCATTAGTTATTAAACTTAATCTAAAAAATCCTATTCCCTATAATTCTAAAAATGTAGATGAAGTTGTAAGTAGAATTAAAAGCGTATACAATTTTAAAAGTATTGAAATTAGCGAGGATGAAGTGTCACTTAATGATTGTATTCCAATTATAAATGTTAAAATGGAAAAAAAGAAATAGAAGTAGTAGTTTTCATGTCAGAACGTCAAAATTACATGGAGAAAATTACTAATATTTTAGAATTAATTGATGAATCAATATGGGAAAAAAGCAACGTAATTCAAAATATGGAAATTATAAGTATGATAAGCGGGCTAGAAAATACAGATATTCTGGAATTTTTTTTAGATACTAGAGATTATTCACAATTTGGTAATATTATCAAATCTACTTTGCGCTTTGAAGTTGAGATTGATAAGAAAGTGTTATCATTTTTATTTAATTATACTAATGAAACCTCCGCATTAACAAATATTGGCATAAATTATGACTCATTTTTTCATAATAAGGAAGAATTTTGCAAACAAACGAACGAACTGAGGCAATATCTAGAAGATAAGATGAGATTATATTTAACTACAGTATGCAAAGGAAACTATCAATTTATAAATCTCGATGAGATAAAAATAAAATAAAGGGAGATTTGACGTGAATAACGCTAAATCTACGTATCTTAATTGGAATCTGATAGATATGACATTAGATCGGGCTTTAATGAATAATCAGATGCCCGATTGTTCGGATATTCAAAGAATTGAACGATCAATCCAAAAAATTAACATGTTAACTACAAGTTTGTACTTTAATGTACAAGCTGTCCAAAAAGAAATAAATGTTGACGTTGATTCTTTAAAAGCCTTAGGAATCAGTTGTGAATATTTACCTGAAATCGTAAAAATGCTTCAAGATAAACAAAATAGATGTAAAGTAAATGTCATAGAGCAGCCAAATCATAATAGAATATATAAATATATAAAAGCAGGTTTTACAATTATGGCTGGATATTATTCAAATTCACCTTTGGTTCAAATAAATGATGTTAAACATGCATGGAATAATTTTATTGAAACTTCAACCTTAAAATTATTTATTATATTTTTTATGTCTTTACTTTCATTAATATTTGGGGGCCTTACTGCTGTTAATTGGGCATTAATAGTAACGACAATTGTACATTTTATAACACGATGTATTGCAAATAAGTATAGAAATAGAGATGATTATATTCATATTTCAAGAAACATACAATTGCTAATTTTCCCATATTTATTACTTGCCATTGCTAATTGTTTAAATCCTTTTGTTTCTCTTGAAGGCCTGCCAGACAATACACTTGTAACTATAATAACGATTGGAATAATATATTCAGAAATTAAAGGAATTGTAGAAAATGCAAAAATAGCTAATTTACCAGTACCAACAATATTAGAATGGCTTGTTGGAATAACAAAGAAAAATGAAAATCTCTAAGCATTTGAGTGTAATGTCTCCTCCAGGTGGCGTTTGATCTGTTGCAGCAGAACGTTAAATTCCCGGTTTAGGGCATTCTTTGCTTGAAGCCATTGTGTGGTTCGTTCAAGATTAATCGCGGCGACGGCGCTGCCGCTGATGCCGCTATCTTTTAACAGGGCCTCGCTGCCTGCCTGTTCCAGCCGGGCCCGTTCTTTTTCCAGTTGCTCCCGGTATGCCCGGCATACTTCCTGCAGGGCTGCGCCGGCTTCTCCGCTTAGCAGTTCAGAGGCAAGTTTTTGATACGCTGCCAGCACCTGCTCGCAGGTATCGGGGTTCAATCCGGCGGTGATTCCTTGTAAAAGCGACTTTTTCGCGGCCGGGAGCGCGGCGGCAGGATAGTTGCCGATGCTTTCCGCCAGCCGCCCCAGCGTTAATTTATTATCCAGGTACGAAGCGGCCAGCAGCGCCGCCGCTCTGGTGTACTGGGCAAAAGCGAAGTCCTCCGGGTTGCTGTCAACGCTGCCTGCCAGTTTGTCTGCCCGCTCCAGGGCCAGCTCCCTGGCCGATTTTATTTTTCCCATAATTTGCTCACCTCGCTTGTATCCTGCTATAATCATAACATAAAAAACGGCAGTAATGCTTAAATATAGAGGAGGCTGCAGCATGCGCATCACCGAAAAAATCTACGCCTATCCCTGGCGGGGGCGGGGCAACAACTGCAACAGTTACCTGTTTAAAGGGGAAATGACGGTCCTTTTTGATCCCGGGCATATTTACAATGAATTCGGGGAAAGTGGTTTTGAACTGCTGGTGCGGCAACTGGCTGCCGACGGTTTTGCGCTGGAAGACGTGGACCTGATCCTGTGCACCCACGGCCATCCCGACCACATGGAAGCGGCGGGCCTGGCCCGGGAAAAAAGCGGGGCCCGTTTTGCCCTGCACCGGCAGGACGAGTTTATCCTGGAGGCGCTGGGACAGCGTTATGCCGCCGCGGCAGGCCAGGAACTGCCCGACCTGAAGCCCGATTTTTATCTGCAGGAGGGGGATCTGGAACTGGGCAAGGGAAAAACGGATTTAATCCGTGTCATCCATACGCCCGGCCATACGCCCGGATCAGTCTGTTTTTACCTGCCGGATCAAAAAGCCCTGATCAGTGGCGACACTGTTTTCGAAAACAGCATCGGCCGCTCCGACCTGCCCGGCGGCAATCTGGAGGAGCTGGAGCAAAGTGTGGCCAGGCTGGCCGCCATGGAAGCGGTGGAGCTTTTATTGCCCGGGCATATGGGTTTTGTTTCGGGATCGGACCATGTCCGCCGCAATTTTGCCCGCATCCGGAGGGTTTTTTTCGGTGCGATCTAAGTTCTCTTCACCCTCTGTGCCAGACCTGGCCGGCCAGGGCGGGCGGTGCAGCGGCGCTGCCGTTATGGACGGGAAATCAGGAGACAAAGCCGGAATGATCTGGCCTGTGGCTCGCCATGGCGCATGATGAGAGGTTATCTTAATAAAAAGCGAGGTGCCGGTATGCATAAAAAAGAAGTTCTGTTATTGTGCCTGCTGCTGGTGGTTGTACTTGTAATCGGGTCCGGATGTGATTTTTTGGGCGCTGGCGAAATTAACAATGGGGATCACGGGGACGGCGCTGCCGGCGGTGATAACGGAGACAGCGAAAAAGCCGATAACCTGGTTAAAGTGGCTAATTCCGCCGGGGACGGCTATTTTTATCGCCTGGTGGAGCTGCCGGAAGCAGTGCAGCAGTGGGTGGACAACGCCGCCGAAAACCTGTCCCTGGGCCATAGCCGGGTTTTCGGCGAGTATCTTTACCTCCTGGTAACCTACGGCCTCCAGCCCACCGGCGGGTATGCCGTGGAAATTACCGATGTACAGGTGAGCGAGGACGCGGTAAAGGTGCAGGTTGCCTTTAGCGCGCCCGGACCTGATGATCTGGTTACCCAGGGCTTTACTTACCCCTACGACCTGGCCCTTATTCCCGCGGTAGACCTTCCTGTTGTCTTCAGCGCCGGCGGTGCCCAGGAGTATATCATGACGCTCCACGGGATCGACGACCTGGAACCGGTTGTCGCCGCCTCGCCCGGGATTAAACTTTTCGCCCCGGCCGAGGGTGACGCGGCGGCCGGAAGGCTGCACTTCCGCGGCGTGGCCTCGGTTTTTGAGGGGCTGGTCTCTTATCGTTTAACCGGGGTTAACGGGCCGGTGCTGGCCGAAGGATATACCATGGCCGGCATGGGGGACTGGTATTACTTTGAAGAGGCCATTGACCTGTCCGGGCTGATCCTTGAGGAGACCGCCGCCACCCTTGAACTATATACGATCAGCCCGAAAGACGGCTCCGAACAGGACCAGGTTAAGGTTTCCCTGACCCTGTCGCCTTAAAGGCCTCCCGGAGCACCATCGTGCACTTAACGCTTTATCGCATGGGTTTGCCTTTAGCTTCCTTCCTGCCGGATAAGATCTTCCCTGTTGTTTAAAATATGGTTATAGCACTTTGACAGGGAGGATGATCAATGCGCTACCATGATCTGTATTGGGGCTTAATCGCTGGCCTGGCCGGCGCCCTGGCGGGTTCTGCCATCTTGTGGGGTTCCTGGCTGCTTCCCGCCCTGGGCCTGCTGCTGACCCGGGCCGGCTTGATTTACGGTTTTTTGGCCATGCTGATTCTCGGCGCCCTGGGGGGAGTGCTCTACGCGGCGCTGCTGCGGCGGCGCCGGATGAGGCTGCATAGCACCATCCTGGCAGGAGTCGCTTTGGGCTTTATCCTCTGGGTCATCGGGCCCCTGCTCCTGGTGCCGGTGATCCTGGGTTTCCCGCCGCAGTGGGAAAGTCCGCTGGATCACTGGACGCCGCTGCTCGCCTTTGTTCTATACGGCACGGTTACCGGGCTGCTCTACAGCCGCTGGGGCCTGGGCCAGTCGCGGGCGAGGACCTATTATGCCCTGGGCATCCTGGCGGCAGCGGCCTTGCTGACGCCGTTTATGCTGCGGGCGGCGACCAGCACCGACCCGGAGGCACTGCAGCTTCCCCCCGGCTACCGGGCGGAAGTGGTGGCCAAAGGCTTTACCTACCCCACCGCGCTGGCCCTGGATGATCACGGCAATATTTATGTGGCTGAGTCCGGTTTTGCTTACGGTCCTAAAACTACCGCGGCCCGCATACTCAAGGTCAGGCCCGACGGCCGCATCGGTGAAGTGGCAGGCGATTTCGAGGGGCCCCTCAACGGTATCGCCCTGCGCAGCGATCGCCTCTTTGTTTCACACCGCGGCAAGATTACTGTCTTTGACCTGGAAAGCCGGGAGCGGGAAGACCTGGTTACAAACCTGCCCTCCCTGGGCGATCACCAGAACAACGACCTGGTTTTCGGCAAAGACGGTGCGCTGTACTTTGGGCAGGGCACAGCCACCAACGCCGGTGTGGTCGGCTCCGACAACTTTGTTTACGCCTGGGCGGACCGCCACCCTGATGTTCACGACATCCCTTCGCGCCGCTTTACCCTTACCGGTGAAAACTATGAGTCTTTAGACCTGGGGACAGCCGACCCGGCCGATACCAGGAAGACCGGCGCCTTTGCTCCCTTCGGCCAAACCCGGGAAAGCGGCGAGCAGGTTGAGCCGGCGGTGCCGGCCAGCGGTGCGGTGCACCGCCTCGACCTGGAAACGGGAGAGCTGTCCCTTTTTGCCGACGGGCTGCGCAATCCTTACGGCCTGGCGGTGGATGCGGAAGGGAACATTTACGCCACCAACCTGGGCTACGACGACCGGGGCGTCCGGGCGGTGAAAGGTTGCCCTGACTGGCTGGTACGCCTGCGCGAAGGGGCCTGGTACGGCTGGCCCGACTTTGCTGGGACAGTGGCCTTGACGGAACCGCTCTTTGCTTCAGAGCGGGGAGTGAACCGGAAGCCGCTCCTGGTGGATCCGCCGCCGGTAGAGGCGCCCCTGGCTACTTTTCCGCCCCATTATTCGCCCATGAAACTGGCCGTGGCCCCGGAAGAATTCCCGCATGACGGCATCTTTGTCGCTGTTTTCGGGGACGGCCAGCCCCTGACCGAAAACCTGGAGGAGCAGGTGCCAACAGGGGTGCTGCTGGTGGATCCGGCTACCGGCCGCTTCGACTGGTTCATTAAAAACAAGGAGCAGCCCCGGGCCGGGCGCATGGGAAACGGCCTTAAACGGGTTGTGGACGTGAAGTTCAGCCCTGACGGGCAATCCATGTACCTGCTTGATTTCGGAGTGATGGAATTTACGGACATGGCGCCCAACGCTATCCCCCAAAGCGGTGTTCTCTGGAAAATTACGGCTAATTAGGGGGCGAAGCAGGCATCAACCGCTGCCGTTAGTTAAAAGATCATCCTGCGTGCAGAAAATGTGCGGCCTGCCCGGGAAGGGAAAAGCAAACAGGCGGAGGCGTCCGGCTTGCGCAGAAGCGCTGCCGGACGCCCTTTCCTTTTCTAAAAGGAATGAATCACCGGGTGTAGAATATTTTAGAAAAGCTCCGTCTTAATACATAAATTTCTACCCCGGGAGTGATGCTAGTGTATGCAGTCATTTTGGCCGGCGGCAGCTGCAGCCGGCTCTGGCCGTTGAGCCGGGAGCAGCACCCCAAGCAATACCTGACGCTGCACGAACACGGGGAGAGCCTGTTTCAGCAAACAGTGGCCAGGGTATATCCGCTCCTTCCTGCGGAGAAGATCATTGTGGTCACGCACAGGGATCAGGAGGCGGAAATACGGCGGCAGCTCGCGGCCATCTCCCTGGAAGGGGTGGCCGTGCTTAAGGAGCCCGAAGGGCGCAATACCGCGCCGGCCATCGGCCTGGCGGCCTGGCATCTGGCCAAAAATTGCGGATCGCAGACAATCATGGCGGTGCTGCCTGCGGACCACCTGATTTCTGATCACGATCAATTTGCTTCGCTGCTGGCCCGTGGTGAGAAGGCGGCAAAACAGTGGGGGCTGGTGATATTTGGCATCAGGCCGGATTACCCGGAAACCGGGTATGGCTATATCCGCCGCGGCGCCGCCCTTCCCGGGGGGTGCTACCGGGTCGAACAATTCGTGGAAAAACCCGGCCTTGAGCAGGCGCGGCAATTTTGCCAGGATGGCCGCTACTTCTGGAACAGCGGTATGCTTGTGTTTCAGGTAGGCGCTTTGCAAGAACAGTACCGCCGCTTTTTACCGGAGAGCGCCGCCATCCTGGACCGGCTGCTGGAGCAAAATTGCTCCTCCCTCGAGCAGTTGTACCCAAAACTGGAGGCAGTTTCCATTGATTACGGGATCATGGAAAAGGCTGCAGGGGTAGTGGTTATCCCGGCCGAGCTGGCCTGGAGCGATTTAGGGAGCTGGGAGGCTTATTACCAGCTTTCGCCACGGGACGCGGCAGGCAACTGCCTGCAGGGACGGGTCCTGGCCGTTGATACCAGCGGCAGCCTCATCCTCTCCCGGTCCCGCCTTGTGGGCGTCGTCGGCGTGGAAAACCTGGCCATCGTCGATACGGACGATGCCCTGCTGGTTTGCCGCCGGGATCGCTCCCAGGCGGTTAGGCAGCTCTACGAAGAGTTGAAGCGGCGCGGCGATCCGGAATACAGGGAGCATCGCACCGTTAATCGGCCCTGGGGCAGCTATACCGTCCTGGAACAGGGAGAAACTTACCAGGTTAAACGGATTAGCGTTAATCCCGGCGCGCGCCTGAGCCTGCAGAGCCACCGCCACCGCTCGGAACACTGGGTGGTGGTCGCCGGTACGGCCCTGGTGACCGTAGATGAGCATGAACGGCAACTGGCCAAAGGGGAAAATGTATTTATCCCGGCGCAGGCGAAACATCGCCTGCAAAATATCGGCAAAGATATGCTGGAGGTGATTGAAGTCCAAAACGGCAGCTATCTTGGCGAAGATGACATCCAGCGCTATGAAGATGATTACGGGCGCCTGGGGCAGGATGAAGCGGTGCAATGTTATTATCAATGGCTGGGGCATCCGGACCTGGACGAGGCGACCCGTGGCGAGCTTGAGAAGATGAAGGACGCCCCGGACCTTATCCGGGACCATTTTGGGGGTGAGCTGGTTTTCGGCACCGGCGGCATGCGCGGCATCATCGGTCCCGGCATAAACCGGATTAACCGCTATATCGTCCGCCGCGCCACCCAGGGCCTGGCCAACTATATCAACTCGCTCGAGCCGGCGCCGGCGCACAAGCGGGTAGCCATTGCCTACGATACGCGGCAATTATCCCGGGAATTTGCCCGGGAGGCGGCGCTGGTCCTGGCGGCCAACGGCATTGAAGCGGTCTTGTTCAGCGAAGTCCGGCCTACCCCGGAGCTATCCTATGCCATTCGCAGGCTGGAATGCGCGGCGGGGATTGTGATCACCGCCAGCCACAACCCGCCTGAATATAACGGCTACAAAGTCTACGGGCCCGATGGAGGGCAGGCCGTATCGCCTTTGATTGACCGGCTGGTGGAAGCCATCGTGGCAGTGGACCTGTTCCGGGATGTGGTGACCATGGAATACGAGGCGGCGCTGGCCGCCGGCCTGATACGGGAGATTGGCCCGGAAATGGACCGGGATTACCTGGAGGCGGTGCGCAGCCAGTCCCAGAGCAGGCCCCGCAGCCGTTTAAAGGTGGTCTACACGCCCCTGCACGGCACCGGAGGGACCCTCATCCCGGATTTGCTAAGGCAGACGGGTTATGTTGATCTGGCCGTGGTGGAGGAGCAGATGACCGCAGATCCTTTCTTCAGCACGGTAAAGGTGCCCAACCCGGAGGATCCGGCTTCCTTTGAGCTGGCCCTAAAGCTGGCGGAAGAGATTGAAGCTGACCTGGTTATGGCCACCGACCCCGACTGCGATCGGATGGGTTGTGCTGTGCGCGAAGCCGGCGGCGGTTACCGCCACTTTACGGGGAACCAGATCGGAGCCCTGATGATCGAATATATCCTCAGCCGGCTGGCTGCGGCAAAGCGCCTCCCTGAAAACGGGGTGATCGTTAAAACGATCGTCACCGGGGATCTGGGCCGGAAAGTGGCCGCCTCCTACGGCGTGGATACCGAGGAAACGCTGACCGGATTTAAGTTTATCGGTGAAAAGATTAAAGAATATGAAGAAAGCGGCCGTAAAACATTTCTTTTCGGTTACGAAGAAAGCTATGGCTATCTGGCCGGAACCTACACGCGGGATAAGGATGGCGTGGTGGCTTCTCTCCTGACGGCTGAAATGGCAGCATACTATCGTGATCAAGGGCAGACTTTATCCGCAGTCCTGGAGTCCCTGCAGCAGCGGCACGGCTATTTCCGGGAAGATCTGGTTTCCCTGGAGTTGAAAAATATGGCTGAAGCGGATGTTTTTTTAAGCGCCTTTAACGCCGTGCCGCCACAGTTAAACGGCGTTACCGTTGTCGAAAAACGAGACTACAACCTCCGCAAAGCCTGGAATTTACTTGACGGGACCGAGCGCGGCCTGACGCTGCCCCGCTCGCCGGTGCTTTACTACAGGTTGCAGGACGGCTCCTGGTTCTGTGTCCGCCCATCCGGGACAGAGCCCAAAATTAAAATCTACTTTTCGGTCTGCGCCCGGGAAAGCGGGGCAGCAGCGGAGCAGAAAATGGCCCGTTTCAAGGAAGCGGTGCTGGCCATCCCCAATCTCAAGGTTTAACCGGCCGGCCAAAGGGGGTATTCACATTAAGCTGAGAGTATGGGCTGAATTTATTACCCCGGAAGAACTGTGCAAACCGGCGGTGCTCTCCCTTCTTGCCCGCTACCGGGTCCAGCCCTGCCTCGCTGTGCCCTATGGGCGCCTCGGGGCCGGTTACGCCCGCTACCTGTACCGTTACGGCGAAGCGGGATTGGAGCCGGCCCTGTGGCCGACACTGCCCGACAGCCTTGGCTACTGGCCCCATGAAGGGAATGCGCCGGAATTTTCAGACTATGTGCGTGAAATTTTTCAATGGGCCCGGAATGAAAAGGTAGAGGTGCCGTGGCTGGCCGTTGACCTGGAAACACCCTATTATCAATGGCAGGATATCAACCGCGCCCATGGGGCTAAAAAAGTTTCCCTTACTTTACGGCACTACTGGAATAACCGCAACCGGCTCCGTTTCGCCGAAGCGGCGAAAACTTACAGCGCCCTGCAGCAGTTTCTCCGGGAACAGGGCTGCCGCACCCTGGTCCCGGTGCTGCCCCTTTTGGAACTGGACCTGCTCAAGGGAGGCGTCAAACTGCAGGACTACCTGGAAACCCCGGTGACGCCGGTGCCTTGGGATGTGATTTCGGTGATGCAATACAATTCCATGTTCATCGGTTATTCCCGGGGGCTGATCAAGCCGGCGGACGCCCGCTGGCATCTCTACATGCTCTGCCTCAATGCCCGCCGGGTTCTGGGCGAGCGGGCTTCCATTTCTCTCGGGACTACCTCCACCGGCAAACTGGGCAATGAGCCTTACTACGCCAGCCCCGCCGAGATGCTCCCTGACGTGGAAGCGGCTCTGGCCGCAGGGATTACCGATATTGCTGTTTTTTGCCTGGAAGGGATCCTCAAGGCGCCGCAGCCTGAAGCCTGGTTTGAGATGATTTGCAGCGCCTCTCCGGTCGTGCCGCGCCGTTCCCGAAAGATGGACCTGGCCCGCGCCGCGGCCCGCCTGGGTTATTTTTTGCTGCCTTAAAAATTCAAGCTAGGGACGGTTCTTGACTTGAATTATATTTTACATCCCTGATGGCATGATCGCGGCCCGGCCCGGTATGTTTAACCAAAGGTTGTGTTTAACAGTCAAGTCAAGAACCGTCCCTAGCTTGACTGAGGAGGAACGTTTATATTGTACGCCGATATTGTCATTATCGGGGCCGGCGTGGTGGGCCTGGCCGTGGCGGCGGAGCTGGTCCAAAAGGGCAAAAAATGCTCTATAGTGGTTATGGAGCGCCATGAGCGTTTCGGCCGCGAGACTTCCAGCCGCAATAGCGAGGTCATCCACGCCGGGATTTACTATCCCGAAGACAGCCTCAAGGCTGCGCTCTGCGTGGAAGGCAACCGGCTGCTCTACCAGTACGCCAGGCAGTGGGAGATCCCGCACCGCCGCCTGGGCAAGCTGATCGTGGCCTACAACGATAGCGGTGTGGGCGCGCTGCTCCGCCTCCGGGAGCAGGCCCGGCGGAATGGGGTTGCGGGCCTCGAACTGCTGGATGAAAAGCAAATCTCCCGCCTGGAACCCCATGTCCGGGCGCAGGCGGCGCTGTGGTCTCCCACTTCAGGGATCATTGATTCCCACCGCCTCATGGCCTGCCTGGAGCGCCAGGCTATTGCGGCCGGCGCCCTCATCGCTTACCAGCATACTGTAACCGGGCTGGATTACAGCGGCGGCGGCTACCGGGTTTACTTCACCAACCCGGACGGGAGCACGGACAACCTGGCTTGCGCCCGGGTGATCAACTGCGCCGGCCTCCAGGCAGAACATATCGCTGCCCTGGCCGGGATTGATACGGCAGCAGCCGGATACCGGATCTACATGTGCAAGGGCGAATATTTCAGCCTGCCGGGGGCCAAGGGCAAGCTGGTCAGCCGGTTAATCTATCCGCCCCCGCTGGATGAACTGGAGGGCCTGGGTGTACACCTGACTTTATCCCTGGACGGCCGGGCGCGGCTCGGCCCCAACACTATTTATGTCTCACAGGAGGATTACAGCGTGGACGCTGTCCATGCCCGCCAGTTTTACCACGCTGCCAGGGAATTTTTGCCCTTCCTGGCGCCGGAGGACCTGGAACCGGAGATGGCCGGCATTCGACCCAAGCTGCAGGGCCCCGGCGAGCCGTTCCGCGACTTCATCATCCGGGAGGAGTCAGATCGCGGCCTCCCGGGGCTAGTCAACCTCATTGGCATTGAATCTCCCGGTTTAACCTGCTGCCTCAGCATTGCCCGCATGGTGCGCCGGCTAGGGACGGTTCTTGACTTGAATTAGAATTTACATTCCCCGTGGCATGATCGCGGCCCGGCCCGGTATGTTTAACCAAAGATTGTGTTTAACAATCAAGTCAAGAACCGTCCCCACTTGAATCGTTTATAGCATAACTCTCATGGTTATAGAGAAAATAAAATGAAACCTTCTTTTCGGTTACAACAAGGTTACTTGAAAGGGGTTTTAACTATGAGTGTTATGCCCACCGTAGAAAAAGAGAAGCGCACGGCAGCAGGCACAGCCAAACGTTTTAAGCACCTGCTTTCCCCGGGTAAGATTGGAAACATGGAGATACGCAACCGCATGGTTATGCCGCCCATGGGCACCAATTACGCCGACGACGAAGGCTTTGTCACCGAGCGCCTGGCCCGCTACTATGAGGCCAGATCAGAAGGGGGCGCCGGCCTGATTATTGTCGAGGTGGCCGCCGTAGCTCCCGAAGGAAAGGCCATTATCAACCAGATCGGCATCTGGGCGGACAAATTTATTCCCGGTCTCCGCTACCTGGCCGGTAAGATTAAAAAACACGGGGCCCGGGCGGCGATCCAGTTGCACCATGCCGGGCGCCAGACCACCTGGCGCAATACCGGCTACCAGCCCGTGGCGCCGTCGGCGCTGCCCTGCCCGGTCTGCCAGGACGCGCCCCGGGAGCTTTCCGTGGATGAGATCAAAGGAATTGTTGAAGCCTTTGGACATGCCGCCCGCCGGGCCCGCGAAGCCGGATTCGATGCGGTGGAGCTGCACGGCACCCACGGCTACCTGATTAACCAGTTCCTCTCGCCGTACAGCAACAAGCGCACCGACGAGTACGGCGGCGACCGGGAAAGGCGGATGCGTTTCCCCCTGGAGGTGCTGCGGGCGGTGCGCCGGGCTGTGGGTGAAGATTTCCCGGTAATCTTCCGCATCAATGCCAATGAATACGTTGAAGGCGGCATTACCCCGGAAGAAGGAAAGGATTTTGCCCTGCGCCTGGAGCGAGAGGGAGTGGAAGCGCTGCATGTTTCCGCCGGCGTCTACGGGTCGCCGGCACCCATGGTGGCCACCATGTCCACCCCGGATACTCCCCTGGCGGATTACGCCGCGGCGATCAAAGAAGTAACCTCTATCCCGGTGATCGCCGTGGGCAAATTCCACGATCCCGAGCAGGGAGAGGCGGCCCTGGAGAGCGGCATGGCCGATTTTATCGCCATCGGCCGCGGCATGATTACTGACTCCCACTTTGCCAAAAAGGTGGAATTAGGGCAGATTGAGAACATCCGCAAGTGCATTCAATGCAACCAGAAATGCATTGACCCTCTGTTGGCTTACGGTAAGCCGGTGAGCTGTATCTATAATGCCAGGGTGGGGAAAGAAGTTGACTTTCCCTTTGAAAAGGCGGCGCGCAGCAAAAAGGTTGTTGTCGTCGGCGCCGGCCCGGCAGGCCTGGAGGCAGCCCGGGTGGCCCGGGAAAGAGGGCACCGCGTCATCCTCTTCGAGCAGGCCGGGGAGACGGGCGGCCAGGGCCGGCTGGCCATGGCGGCGCCGAAAAAAGACCGTTTCGGTGAAATCCTGCGCTACCTGCGGCAACGTACTGAAGCGCTGGGCGTGGAGTTAAGGTTGAACAGCACTGCCGATGCTGAAACGGTGCTTAAAGAAAAGCCCGATGCCGTGATCCTGGCCACCGGCGCCCGCCCGCTGATCCCGGAGATACCCGTGATCAAGGGGCAAAACATTCCCACCGCCTGGGAGGTGCTGGAGGGTAAAGTGAAACCCGGCAAACGGGTGGCCATTATCGGGGGAGGGCTGACCGGATGTGAAACGGCGGAATTCCTGGCGGAAAAGGGCCACCAGGTGACTGTCCTGGAAATGGCCGATGAGCCGGCCCGCGACCAGAGCTTCACCATGCGTAATGAGCTGCTTTCGCGCCTGGAGCGGAATCCGGCCGTGGAGATTAAAACCGGGGCCACGGTGACCTCTGTAAACGGCCGCACGGTCAATTTCCGCAGCGGGGAAGGCGAGCAATCGCTGCAGGATGTGGACACGGTTATTCTGGCCGCCGGTTCCGTAGCCTACAATCCCCTGGAGGGAGAGTTAAAGAAGCACCTGGAAGAGGTCTATGCCGTAGGCGACTGCGACCGTCCCCGCAACGCCGGCGAGGCCATTCACGAAGCGTTCATCGTGGCCTACCGGATTTAGAAAAGTGGCGGTGCCTTGCTCCGGGGTTATTGGTGCGGCAAGCACAGGTTTGGCTTAAAAATGGGGGTAGTCCTGCCAGCGCAGGGCTGCCCCCTGTCTTTTCCCCGTAAGGGCTCAGGCTGCTTTTTGGCCCGGCCGGATAAGCAAACTCGTATCCCGGCCCGGCCTGGTTCTTCTTACGGCGTGGCCGGGGGGCCGGCCTGATCATCAGAGCCGGCGCCAAATTGGGCGTTCCGTTTCAGGCTTGCCCGCCGGGAGCCGCAGCCGGCGCCTTTTGACGAAAAAAGGGGCGGGCAGTATAATGTTTAAGTGGAAGACCGGAGAAAGAGAGTGTCCCCGGATATGTCCCAGTTAAGCTTAGACAGAGTGAGCGTTTCTTTCGGAGGCCAGCCCGTTTTAACGAACCTTTCCCTGCAACTGCAACGGGGAGAAAAGGCGGGCTTAATCGGGCCCAACGGATCGGGCAAGACGACACTTTTGCGCATTATCTCCGGCGAACTGGAACCGGACAGCGGCACTGTCTCCCTGGCCCGGGGCACCACCGTAGGCTACCTGCCCCAGGAGCTAAACTGGCATGCCGGGGGCACTTTGCGCGCCTACCTGGAGCAGGCCCTGCGCGACCTGTTTTGGTTAAAAGAAGAAATGACCCGGCTGGAACATGTTATTGCCGCTGCTGCCGGGAAGGCGGAGGCGGAGGAGTTGGAAGCCCTCCTGCAAAAATACGGGCAGGCGGCGGCCCAATTTGAAACCGCAGAAGGCTACAGTGCCGCCAGCAGGATCCAATCGGTGGCGCTGGGGCTTGGTTTTAAAGAATCCGATCTGGAGCGGGATCTGCTTAAGTTCAGCGGCGGGGAGAAAACCAGGGCGCGGCTGGCGGCGCTGCTGCTGCAGCAGCCGGAACTGCTGCTGCTGGACGAGCCCACCAATTTTCTCGATATGGAGGGAGTGGAATGGCTGGAGCGCTATTTGCGCGATTCAACCGGCTCCCTGGTGGTAGTCTCCCATGATCGCTACTTTATCGACAAGGTTGCCGGGCGCATCTTTTCTTTGCAGGAGGGCTCCGTAAAAAGCTACCGGGGCAATTACAGCGCCTACCTGGTGCAGCGCGAGCAGGAGCAGGAAGCAGCGGAAAGGGCTTACCGGAAGAGACAGGCTCTCCTTGAACGGGAAGAGAGGCTGATCCGGGAAGCAAAGATCGACGAGCGCTCCAAGCGGCAAGCCCGCAGCCGGCAGAAGCGCCTGGAGAAGCTGGAAGCGGTGGAGCGTCCCGTAGAAAACCGGAGCTTCACCCCGGGCTTCGATTTCAGCGGCCGCGGCAGCCGCCGCGTCATCCGCTTTGAAGGCGTCAGTAAAGCATACGGCCACAGGGTGCTGTTTAGTGATCTTTCCTTTGAAATAAACTGGGGCGACCGGGTTGCCCTGGTGGGACCGAACGGCGCCGGCAAATCAACCCTGCTCAAGCTCATTGCCGCGGTGGAGAAGCCGGACAGTGGCCGGATCAGCCTGGGCCCGTCCGTCAATGTAACTTACTTTTCCCAGGAGCAGGAGCAGCTTCACCCGGAGCGCACGCTCCTTGATGAGATCATTTCTTCTTCGGATCTGGATATCAGGCAGGCCCGCAACCACCTCGGGGCTTACCTCTTTCGGGGTGATGCCGTCTTTAAAAAAGTTAAAGACTTAAGCGGCGGGGAAAAGTGCCGCCTGGCCCTGGCCCGCCTGGCTCTAAGCGAAGGCAATTGCCTGCTCATGGATGAGCCCACCAGCCACCTTGATCTCCCCGCCATAGAGGAGCTGGAGAAGGCCCTGCAAAACTACCCGGGCACGTTGATCATCGTCTCCCATGACCGCTTTTTTCTGCAGAATCTGGTCAACCGGGTCATGGAGTTGAGCCAAAGCGGTCTTCGAATTTTTAATGGCAGCTTCCAATATTACCAGGAGCAGCGGGAGAACAGCGGCACATCGCCGGGACTCTCCGGAAAGGTGGAAGAGGCCAGGGATGAGCTGAAGCAAAAACGGCGCGAAGAGTACCGGCGGCGCCTGGAACGGCAGCGCCGGGAGAGGCGCCTGCAAGAGGAGCAGGCCCGGCTGGAAGATAGCATTACCGCCGTGGAAAGAAATATCGCCCGGCTGGAGAAGACCCTGGCCAGCCCTGAGCATTATGGGGATTACAGCAGTTTGCTTGAACTGAACAGCCGCCTGGAAGAAGAGAAGGAAAGGCTGGCCGCCTACCTCGCCCGCTGGGAAGAAATCAGCCTGCAGTTGGAACAGATTGCCCCGGAGTAACCAGCTCACTGCCCCATCACGGCTATTCGCCGTGCCCTGGCCCCGGCCGCCTAACCGCAGAAGCCGCTGCTGCGGCCGGAGTAAACCGCGCCTGCCGGCACCGTGCCCACAAATCTTCCAACCACCTTCTCAATCTACATTTAAGTGGAAAACTTTTCTGGTTACCGCTTATTTTTACAGGTCTTTTTCCATTACTGCCCAAAAATGGATGAAATAAAATAGCGTTGACAAAAATTTGTTAAAAATATACAATCAATTTAGACAATTTAACGTTGAGCGAGGTGAAGCTGTATGGGTATCTGTAGCGCCGGCGAATACAAGGAGCGCATGTACCGGATGAGAAAAAACATATACATGGGAGGCGAACTGCTGGGGAGAGACGATCCCCGCCTAAAGCCCGGCCTGGATTTGATTGCCGATACCTTTGAAAGGGTAAACGATCCCGCTTTAAAAGGGCTAATCACCGCCACTTCTCACCTGACCGGTGAAGAGATCCACCGCCTCAATCATATTCACCAGAACCCAGATGATCTTTTAAAGAAACAGGAATGCACCCGGGTGATGTGCCAGAAAGTGGGAGGGTGCATCCAGCGCTGCATGGGCATCGATGCTTTGAATGCCCTATCCGTGGTCACTAAAGACTGCGATGATGCTTTTGGCACCGAATATTATCCCCGCTTTGTCGAGTTCATGAAAAATTTCCAGAAGAACGATCTGGTGGGCAATTGCGCCCAGTCGGACGTCAAGGGCGATCGCGCCAGGCGGCCTTTTGAGCAAAGCGACCCCGATCTATACCTGCGGGTCATTGAAAAAAAGAAAGACGGGATCGTGGTCCGCGGCTGTAAAGCCCATAACTCCAACGCGCCATTCTGCGACGAGATTGTGGTGGTGCCGACCCGGCTGATGACGGATAAGGACGCAGACTGGTCCGTGGCTTTCGCCATCCCTGCCGACACTCCCGGGGTAAAGCAGGTAGTCCGGCTGACCACTACCCGGCCGCGCAAGTACCTTCACAGCCGCTACTTTTTTGGGCTGGCCGACTCCATGACTATCTTCGATGACGTTTTTGTTCCCTGGGAGCGGGTTTTTCTTTGCGGCGAGTACTATTTCGCCAGCATTCTGGCCATGCTTTTCGCCACCTATCACCGCCACAGTTACACCGGCTGCAAGCCGGCTATTACCGACCTGATTCTGGGCGCATCGGCCCTGGTGGCCGAATACAACGGGGTCGGCGACGCCTCGCACGTCAAGGATAAACTGGCTGATCTTATCGCCGTGGGAGAACTTGTTTACGCCGCAGGGATCGCCGCCTCGGTTAAATCGACCCCGGCCAATTCGGGAACCTATATTCCCAATATTATTTACACCAACGTGGGGCGGTACCATGCCGGGGTTAAGCTCTACCACGAATTCGAGACCCTGGCCGACCTGGCGGGCGGCCTGCCGGCTACACTGCCCTATGAAGAAGATTTCTTTAACCCGGAGATAAAAGACCTCCTGGAGAAATATATGATGCGCAAAGACGGTATCTCTGCGGAGAATCAGCACCGCCTTTTCCGCAGCTTATCCGACATGCTCTGTTCGGCTACGGCGGGCGTGGCTCTGGTGGGTGGGCTGCACGGCGGAGGATCGCCGATAATGGAGAAGATTGCCATTCGCAATACTTACGATATTGACGCCAGAAAGCGTATGGTCAAGAGGCTGTGCGCTATCGAAGACTGACCTCTTAACCATTTTCACGTACCACCAGCAAGACGGCAGGGGTGAGGCTTTCATTTCCTGCCGTTTGCCCTGCCAGGGGCCGCGTGGCTGATCCGCTACATGAGTGTATAATTTTTCACTCTGCAAATTTACCACGGCAAATAAAAGTTCAATCCTCTTTGCAGTATTAAGCCGTATCACTCAGGCATATATTTTCTGAACGAAGAATAATACTGTACAAAATATGGATTCATAAAAGGGGAGGTTTTGCCAGTGATGAAAAGAATAAGGGTCTTGCTTCTGTTAATGTATGCCCTGCCGGCGGCGGTTTTCGGAATTATCTCTACCGGCTGCAGCCAGGAAAAAGATGTAAAGGCAATTGTTAAGATCCAGGAAGAGCCGGCCCCTGCCGTTGCGGAGAGCGAAGCCATAGCAGAAGCCCTGGAGGAAATGAGTAAAGAAGAGTTAATCGAAGAGATGAATCGGCTGGAATCCATGGTGCAGGTACAGAAAAATGATTTTGGCCACGTATTGCAAAATTTGGAAGGTGTGGTTGCCGATAATGTTTATCAAAGTCTCTCTTCCGAACACGACCGGTATCAAAGCGAGCTCTCCACGATCTGGCAAAAATGGTCCGATCATATGGAGAAAGAGGAAGCAGAATACCTGGCCGGTTTTGTTATCGCCTACCGCCTTCTGGTAGAGGAGTACGCCGATTTTATTGCCGAAGCCAGGTCTTTAGTCCCTTGAAGCAGCGATGCGTCCGGCAACAGCCCCTATTCTGCCGTTTCAGGGGTTTGCGCCGGTATAGTATCACTGCGGCGGTTGATGACCAGGTAGAGGGCGGGTATAAACACCAGCAGCAGCAGGGTGCCGCTGGTCATGCCTCCGATAAGGGCGATGGCCATCGGCGCCTGCAGTTGGCTGCCCTGGCCCAGGCCCAGCGAAAGCGGCACCAGGCCCAGGATGGTGGTGAGCGTGGTCATCAGGATGGGACGCAGGCGGGTGGTTGCGCCGGTGATAATCGCCTCCTCCAGGGGCTTGCCGTGAATGCGGCGTAGCTGGTTGATAAAGTCAACCATGATAATCCCGCTGTTGACCAGGACCCCTCCCAGGACTACTCCTCCGATCAGCGCCGGTATGCTCAGGCTGCGCCCGGTAATGAAAAGGGCGATTACTGAACCCGCAAGACCCAGCGGCAGGCTGCAGATGATAATAAAGGGATGCAGGAAAGATTCAAACTGGGCCGCCATGACCAGGTAGACCAGGAAGATGGAGACAATAAGCACCAGGTAGAGTTCGTCGTAAACCTCGCTCATCTGTTCAGAGGTAGCCTCCTTGATCCGGTAGCCCGGCGGCATCTCCAGATCTTTAATCGCCTCCTGGATCGCCCTGTTGGCTTCGCTCAGGCTAATCCCCGATAACTGTGCCTGGATTCTGCCGATAACCTGCCGATTCTCACGGGCGATATTTAGCGGGCCATAGGTGACTTCAATATTGGCAATATCCCCCAGGCTAACGTATGAACCGGTAGACGTATAGAAGCCCAGGTTCTCCAGATCTTCCAGGGTCTTTAAGTCTCCTTTCCGGTAGCCGAGGATGAGCTCGAAGATGCCGTCACCTGTCTCCAGCCGGGCTACGGAGGTGCCATCGATGGCCTCGTAGAGCATCATCCCCACCTGGTAGGCCGTAGTTCCCTTGCGCAGGGCTTTAAACTGGTCCACTTTCACATGCACTTCCGGGATGGCCTCTTCAGTGGCGCTTTGCACACCGGTGAGACCCGGCAAATCCTTTATTCTATCCAGGATCTCCTCTGAAAGCTGCTCCACCTTCTCCTGCTCCGGTCCCTGGACAAGGATCTCCAGCCCCATGTTGAACCCGGTTGTATCCATGATCGTTTCCCGCCTGAAGCTGAGTGCCGCCTCTGCGGGCAGGAGAGGCTCTGCCTTCTCTTTTACCCTGGCAATCATCTGCTCTATTTCCGAGGTATGCTCCGGATCTACCTGCACCCTGATTTGGGAACTGTTGGCTATACCCGATTCAATGGCAATGCCAAAAAGCTGCTGCTCTCCGACCCGGGTTGTATAATAATCGATCCCTTCCAACTCGCCGATGATCTTCTCCAGTTTTGCCGTGTAGTTGTCGGTCGTCTCCAGGGGCGTTCCCGGAGGGAGAGTCAGTTCAACGGAAAAAGCCGATTCCTCAGGCATGGGGAAGAGGTCGGATCCAAGAAAGGGAACAATAATCGCGCCGAGGATCACCACTGCCAACCCGATGCCCAGTGTGGCCCAGGGATGCCGCAAAACCCACTCTAGCAAAGCGCGGTAGCGGGAGGGCCCCGTCACTGCCGGCAGCCTTCCTTTGCCCCGCTGCAGGAAGCGAGAGGCAAGCATGGGAATCACTGTTATGGCTACGATCAGCGAAGCGAAGAGGGCACAGGTCACAGTAATGGAGAAATCGCGGAAAAGTTCGCCGGCCAGGCCGCTCAGAAAAACCACGGGGAAGAAGACGCAGACCGTGGTCAGGGTTGAGGCCCATATGGCCCCACCGACCTCGTTGCTCCCATTAATCGCCGCTTCGAAAGAGTGGGAGCCCAGTTGGAGGTGGCGGTAAATATTTTCGCTGACCACGATGGAGTTATCCACCAGCATCCCGGCGGCCAGGGCCAGGGCCCCTAGAGTCATCAGGTTTATGGAAAGACCGGAGAAATAGAGCAGGGCAAATGCCGCGATCACGGCTACCGGTATGGTCAGCCCGATTACCAGGATCATGCGCCAGTCTCTTAAAAAGAACAGCAGCACCGCCACGGCAAGAAGGGAGCCCTGCAGGAGGGAGACGGCCAGGTCCACCAGGGCATTTTCGATCTCCTTGGCCTGATCGTAGGTAAAGGTAAAGCTTAAATCGTAGCCCAGCTCGTTGAACTCGGCGGCAAGTTCGTCAAGGGCCCGGCGCACCTGGCGAGAAACCGCTACCGTGTTGGCTTCTCCTTCCTTCTGCAGGTAGAAGCCGATGCTCGGCTGCCGGTTAATCCGGTTTATGGAGGAGGCCTCGTGAAAATCCAAGTTCACTTCGGCGATATCCTGCAGCCGGATGGGTATGAGGGGAAATTCATCTTCGGGTATGGCCAGTGCGTTCCCGGAGCCTGCCGAGGCGAGGATCATGGCCATGGACATGTCTACAATAGCTTCCTCCAACTGCTGCGATGCCTTATCCAGTTCACCCTTGGCCTTGCTTTCCAACTTCTTGAGCTGCTTCTTCCAGGCGTCAAAGTCGGGGATACTGACCAGGTAAATATTACCAATTTCCTCCAACTCCGCGCTCACGTCCGGAGGCAGGGGGACGATAATCTTGCCCTTTTCAATGTCTACAGGCCACTCTTCGGGCAGCGCCCCGGCAATCTGATCCAGGTCGAGGCCGTATTTTTTCAGCAGTTCCGGATCGGGCTCGATGATCAGCCGGCCCTCTTCGTCTATTTCTACGCGCGGCGCGAGATCCTTGAGGTATACTTCACGCATGGGTATCTCCAGGCTGTCGTCGAGCGGCAGCGCCTGCGAGAGCATTTGGTTGATATCGATATCCACCGAGCGCCCGATGAGCTTTCTTAACTCCTCTTCGTCAAGATTAAAGCCCACAACCAGGTTGCCGAGATCTTCAAGGTCCGGTAAGCGCCCGACCAGGCGGATGCGCATCTCGCGCTCGTCCAGCTCCACTTTTCCGCCCGGGATATTGAGCAAACTGGCCCGCAGTATGTTTGCTACCTGCTCGAAAGAGACTTCAAAGTCCTGGACGCGATTGGGAAAAAGCCGGATAAAAAGATCTCTCTTCACCCCGCCCTCAACCATCAGGCTGGCCACGCCGGGAATGGATTCCAGGCGCGGCCTGGCGTTTTTCTCCAGCCATTCCGTCAGCTCGGCAGGTTCAAGGCTGCTGCCGACATCCACCTGCATTATCGGCAGCAGCGTGGGGTCAAATTCGAGAATGATTGGTCTCTCAACCCCATCCGGGAGGCTCATCAGGTCCAGGCGTGTCCCCACCTCGTCGCGCTTCTGCTTCAAATTTGCTCCCCAGTTGAATTCCAGGGCCACCAGGGAGACATGCTCCTGGGAGAGGGAGATGATATTTTTTACTCCGCTGATGGGGGAGACGGCACTTTCAATGGGCTCGGTGACCAGTTCTAAATTTTCCTGGGGAGAGCTGCCCGGGAAAACGGTAATTATGGCCAGGTATGGCGGCTTGATATCGGGCAGCAGGTTAAGGGGGGTCTGCAGCAGGGATACTGTGCCGATAACAAGAACGATTAATAGGATGGTAATTGTAGCCACGGGACGCTGCACAGAGAACTTCGGTAAATTCATCTTTCTTTTCGCCTCACCGGTTCATGATATTTTGGAGCTGCCACTTCCAGCACATTTAATATGATTATGTACCCTTTTTGGCATTAATGCTTATATTATAACAGATTAAAGATACGGGATCATGCAAATTAATCCACCCTCCCATAAAATTTTGCCCGCAGCTTCCGCGTGGATCTCAATTTGCTTTTTAATCGGGGCAAAGCTATAATTAAGCCAGGAAAATATGGAAAAGCAGGGGACTATGCGTCAAGGGGAAGCTTTTTTAACCACAAGAGCAACCGAAGAAACGGAATATATCGGCGCCGTCCTGGGAAAAGCCATGCGGCCGCCCCTGGTGGTGGCTCTCTATGGAGATCTGGGAACAGGGAAAACCGTCCTGGTGCGCGGTGCAGCCCGGGCTATGGGAATTGAAGAGGAAATCAGCAGCCCTAGCTTTGTCCTGTTAAAGATTTACCAGGGCCGGTTTCCTCTCTACCATTATGATTTCTACCGGCTTAATCAAGCGGAGGAGCTGGAGGAACTGGGTATTGATGAATATCTGCCCGGGGAGGGTGTGGCCTTTGTGGAGTGGGCCGGGCGCTTTCCCGAATATTTACCGCAGGAGCTGCTGGATGTAACCATAACCCGCTTTTTTGATTACAGCGGCGAAGGAAGGCGTATCCACTTTGTCCCCCATGGTCCCCAGGCTTCGCAGGTTGTGGAAAAATTGATTGAGACTATAACCTGGCGGGTGGATGGCACTTTAAACAGGCTCCCCCTGACAGAGGAAATAAACGGTGCCAGTTCGTTCAGGGAGGGAGAATAGAACCTGATTATTCTCGGACTTGATACGGCAACCATGGCCTGCAGCGTGGCGCTGTTGCAGGATGACTTGCTGCTTGGTGAATATACTCTGAACACGCGGAAGACGCATTCCGAAAGGTTAATGCCGCTTATCGATTCACTCTTGCGGGAATGTGCCGTGGAGAGAGAGCAGCTCGGTGCGGTGGCCGCCGCCGCAGGACCGGGATCCTTTACCGGAATTCGTATCGGCCTGGCCACGGCCCGCGGCCTGGCCCAGGGGCTGGGCATACCCGCTGCCGGCGTATCCACCCTGGAAGCGGCGGCCGAGGCGGTGATGGTCCCGGGGGCCTTGATTTGCCCCATCCTGGACGCCCGGCGCAGCCAGGTCTATGCCGCCCTCTACCGCCGGGAGCCTGCACCGGAGCTGGACCTGGAAACGCTGATTCCACCCGCTGCCGGAGCGCTCTCTTCCCTGGTGGAAAAGTTAAAGACCTACCGGGAACCTGTTGTCTTTACCGGGGAAGGTCTATCCAGCTACGGCAGCTATCTCGAGGAGTCCCTTGGCTCCCGGGCCATACTGGCCGTGCCGCCTTCACGCTTCAACAGGGCCGGACTGGTGGCCTGGCGCGGGCGCATGCTGTTAAAGGCAAACCCGGGCCTGTCCTACCGCGAACTGCTGCCGATCTATTTGCGGCGGCCTGAAGCGGAGCGCCGGGCCGGGGAGGAGAAGGGAGGAGAAGTTTTTGGCGGTAATCATTGAGCCGATGCTTTTTGAAGACCTTCCCGCCGTTGTAGCCATTGAAAAGGACTCCTTTACCTCTCCCTGGTCGCTCAAATCCTTTCGCTACGAGCTGTCCTGCAACCGCCGGGCCACTTACCTGGTGGCCCGGGTGGATGGCACCGTAGTCGGCTACGGCGGCGTGTGGATTATCCTCGACGAAGCGCATATAACCACTCTGGCGGTGGATCGCCGCTTCCGGCGCTGCGGTATCGCTACCCGCCTGCTGGCCGCCCTCATCGACATATCTTGTCAAAAGGGCGCTGAGCGGATCACCCTGGAAGTGCGCCCCAGCAACCACCCGGCCCGCCGCCTCTACGAAAAATTCGGCTTTACCGTTAAAGGCGTGCGTAAAAAATACTATATTAATGAAGACGGGCTGATCATGTTTAAAGAGGATTTGCCGCGCGTGGGGGACAACCGTGAACCGGCATCGTAAAGGTATTTTAATCCTCGGTCTTGAAACCTCCTGCGATGAAACCGCCGCTGCAGTGGTAGAGGACGGCAGCCGGATTATCTGCAGCCTGATTGCTTCCCAGGTGGAGATCCATAGCCGTTTCGGCGGGGTGGTCCCGGAGATCGCTTCCCGGCGCCACCTGGAAACGATTAATGAGCTTGTGGACAGGGCCTTAACGGAAGCTTCCATCAACCTGCAGGATCTGGATGCCGTCGCCGTTTCCAACGGCCCCGGGCTGGTAGGGCCCCTTTTGGTTGGCGTCGCCACGGCCAAAGCGCTGGCCTATGCCGCCCGCCTGCCCCTGGTGGCGGTAAATCACCTGGAGGCGCATCTTTATGCCAACTTTCTTACCGGCCATGCCATCGACTACCCCCTGGTTGCCCTGATCGCCTCCGGCGGCCATACCGAGCTGCTGCACCTGCCTGCTCCGGGAAAACCGGTTGTCCTGGGGCGGACGCGGGACGACGCCGCCGGTGAAGTATTTGACAAGGTTTCCCGGGCCATGGGCCTGGGATACCCCGGAGGCCCGGTCATTGACCGGCTTGGCGCTGAAGGCGACCCGGAGCGGATTACTTTCCCCCGGGCTTATCTTGATGATAACGGCCGCTTTGATTTCAGTTTCAGCGGCTTGAAGTCAGCGGTGATCAACTATTTGCACCACAGCAGGCAGCGGGGCGAGGAAGTAAATGCGGCGGATCTGGCCGCTTCCTTTCAGTCAGCCGTAGTAGAAGTCCTGGTCGATAAGACCGTGGACGCGGCCCGGGAATGCCGGGTTAAATCTGTCCTGTTAGCCGGCGGAGTGGCCGCCAACAGCCGGCTGCGGCGCTGCATGCGTGAACGGTTGGCCCGGAATTTACCCGGGATATCGCTGCATATTCCTCCTCTCGAACTCTGTACCGACAACGCGGCCATGATCGCCGCCGCCGCCTTTCCGCCCTACCGGGAAGGCCGCTTTGCGCCCCTGCATCTTAATGCCGTCCCGGGACTGCGCAGCGGCTGTTCCTGACCGCAGACGGTAGCTAGCAGCCAGGAATCGGCAGCCGGCCGCTGGACGGTGATCCCGGGGTTTTCTTCTGGAAGGAATTCAGAATCCAGAAGTCAGTAGTCAGCAGGAAAGATCAAAGAATGAATGTCTGTTGCCCCCCACTTTTGCGCCTATGCCTGCCGTTACTGGACAGTAGCCAGAATAAACTTCCGCTTCCCAATACCACGCCTTCTTTCTCCGTGATTTCTATTTCTGGATTTTGAATTCTGCTTCCCCTTAAAAAGAAAAACCAGCGTAAACCCCTGTCTCTTAACAACAATTCCTTTCCTGTTGCTTTTTGCTCTGGCGGTTTACGGTATAGAACGGCTCAAAAAATTATGTCAACCACTTGTTGATAATGTGCATAACTGCCGCAAAAGGGCGCTGTTAAGACCCTATCTTGTGGATAACCCTGTGGAATATGTGGATTACTTTAAATGGAATTGCCGGCAAACTATATTATATGCAAGCGTTTATGCTCTTAGAACATCTTTTTCCAGGGAACATAACTTGTTTACCTAATATGGCTGCCGGCGGCGGCAATTGTTTGCCTGGCATGCTTTTGATATAATTACATGTAATTGCAGACAGGAATTGGATAAGAACTGCATATGATTATTACCAGGGTAGAAAGGCGGGGAAGATCAGCTTGAAGCTTCCTGCGGTTGATCAGATACACTTTATCGGCATCGGAGGTTACGGTATGAGCGCCCTGGCCCAGGTTATGCTCAAACTTGGCTACAGGGTTTCCGGCTCAGATCTCAAAGAGTCGGCCTTGACCAGGCACCTGGCCAGCCAGGGAGCGCTGATTAAACTTGGCCACCACCGGGACAATGTGGGCCAAAGCGGGCTGGTAGTCTATTCTACCGCCATCCCGGCCCATAACCCGGAGATGGTGGAAGCCCGGGAGCGTAACCTGCCGCTGTGGCACCGCTCCGAACTTTTGGCCAGCCTGCTTAATAGCCATTACGGTATTGCTGTCGCCGGAACGCACGGCAAAACTACCACCACCGCCATGATCGCCCTGCTTCTGGAACAGGGCGGGCTGGATCCCACGGCGATTATCGGGGGGGTGGTCTCAGCTTTTAGCGGCAACGCCCGGGTCGGCAAAAGCCGCTACCTGGTGGCGGAAGCCTGTGAAAGCGATCACTCGTTTTTACGTTATTATCCCCGGATCGCTCTAATTACCAATATTGAACCGGATCACCTGGAACACTACAGCGGGGATTTTAACCGCCTGCGCGAGGCTTATCTTGATTTCTTGAAAAACCTTCACCCTGAAGGCTGTGCGGTTATATGTACGGATGATCCGCAGCTTGGCAAACTAAAAAAAATGATCAACCGGGAAACGATAACTTATGGCCTTGAGGGCGGCGGCCGCGAGGGAAGTGCCCATTTTAGCGGCCGTCAGATCACCACTTCCGGAAAGGGCTCCACTTTTGTCCTTTACCGGGGCGACAGGCCCGTTACCGGGGAAATAGTGCTTAAAGTGCCCGGGCGGCATAATATCAGCAATGCCGTAGGCGCGCTGGCGGTGGCGTCCCGGCTGGGCCTGGATCCGGCTAAATGCGCCGTCGCGCTGAGCGAATTTCATGGCGCCGGCCGCCGTTTTGAAATTGTCGCTGAAATTAACGGCATTATGGTGGTAGACGATTATGCCCATCATCCCACTGAAGTGCGGGTTACCCTGGAGGCGGCCCGGAGCTTTGGCCGGCGTATAATCTGTATCTTCCAGCCGCACCGCTATACCAGGACGGCTTACTTTATTGATGATTTTGCCCGCGCTTTTGATGGAGCCGACCTGGTACTGCTGCACCGTATTTATTCCGCCGGGGAGGAGCCCATAAGCGGTATCAGCTCTACCGCCCTGGCTGAACGGATCCGGAAGGAGAAAGGCGGCCCCGTATTGGTCAGTGATCAGATGTTAGATCTGGAGAATATGGTCCTTGAAATAGTTAAACCGGGAGACATTGTTCTGGTTATGGGCGCCGGTGACATCAGCCGGCTGGCCCATAGCCTGGCGGAACGGATCCGGGAGGGCAACCGGGCCGGGTAAGCCCCTGCGGCTTTATTTGCAGAACCAGCGGTAGCTAAGGAATGTTTTAGTGAATTGGGCTTAACACCAGATGTAGCAGGGGAGAATATTGATTATGAATATTTTAATGCTGCAGCAGCATCTTGATCTGGAGGGAAAGGAACGGCCCGGCTGTATGATCCAGGCGGGGCGAGAACTGGCTTCCCGGGGCCATTGTGTCTATGTCATCTCCGGCAATAGCACCCCGGCTCAACTCCTGGGGGATAAAAAGATCGGCCTGCTGCAAAAAGAAGGGCTGGCTATTATTGTAATGAATATCCCCTACGGCAGCGACATGAAGCCACTGGATAAAGGCCGGTACCTGGTCGCTTACGCCAGGAAGGCCCTGCTGCAGGGGCGCCGGCTACCGAGGCCGGATTTAATCATCGCTTCTTCACCGCCGCTCACTGCGGTGGCACCGGCCATTTCTTTGAGCCGGCGTTTTGGTGCGCCTTTAATCCTGGAAATACGGGAGCCGTGGCCGGAAGCGCTGATCCGGCGTGGCGCCCTTAAGCATAAAACCTTAATTAAGCTGTTCCGCCGGCTGGAGCAGAAAGCCTATGCCGCTGCGGCAGCCATTGTGGCCTTATCTCCTGCTGTCGCCGGGTCTCTAAAAAAGGAAACGGCGTGCCGGGGTAAAATACATATTATTGACGAGAACCAACCGGAAAGCGAACGGGCTTGCCGTTTAATCCGGGTGGTAGAGGAACTGAACCACTGAAGAAATGAAGAATCGAAGAAATAGGCTATTCCAGGCCGCCCGCTGCGGCCACAAACAAAAACGGAAAGGGTGAATGAGCTTGTCCGTTTCTGAAGAAAAAGAGGGTAAGGGGTTTTGGAGCGATAAAAATAAAGTCTGGCGTATTGCCGGCGCGGTGTTGATGGCAGCCGGGTTGATCGTGCTGGGCTATGTCGGCTATCAAAAAGCGCTGGTTGCCTACCACCAGTACCAGCTAAGAAAAAACTACGCGGAGACGGAGGAAGAAGTAGAATTACCGGAAACAACAGAAGAAATCTTTGAGCATGTGGTGATTACGGAATGGCAGCCCATGCGCATCATTATCCCCAAAATTGATGTAGACCTGGTAGTGCAACAGGGCGATGTCTTCGACATGGCGCTGCACGACAAGGGGCCGGTTCATTTTGGCATGAGCGACCTGCCCAGTACTGAAGGGGGCAATACAGCCATCGCCGGGCACCGCGGTACTCGCTGGGGCTTTTTCACCGATTTAGACTTTCTCGAAGAGGGGGACGAAATTTACCTGGATGTCGGCGGATACCGCTTTATCTACCTGGTGGAATGGATTAAAATAGTCGATCCATACGACTGGAGCGTTATAGACAGCACCGATTACCCCGCCATAACCCTCCAGACCTGTGAACCGAAATATGCTCCCGCCACCCATCGCTTGATCGTCCGGGGTGCGCTGGACAGGGTAACGGCCGCTCCCCGCTCTTAAGCGGACTGGCTGCCCTGCCAGGAGGGGGTTGCCCGTAAGGCCAGCAGGACGATTCCATAGCAAAAATTGGAAAGAGGGGCTGCCCTTTTAGGACAGCCCCTCTTTTGGGGTAAGCATTTTTTAATGTTTTGCAGGATAACCACGCCGAGAACAGAATTAATATCAACGGCAATCCAGTACATAATACCGCCGGCGCAAGGAAGGGTAGCCAGCGGATCAGGAAGCGAGGCTGCCGCAAAGCGGCACCTTACTCTTGCCTGGCGGGTGGGACAGGCTCCGCCTTTTAAACGGGAAAGCGGTAGCCGCACGGCGCAGCCTGCTGCAGAAGGAACTTCTAAAACCAGGGAAAGAAGAACAGGCGGCCAATCCGCTGTCCCCTTTTGCCATTGCCAACTGCCCTGCGCAAAACTGGCCCGCTGCCAGGCCCGGATGGATCACCGGGAAGGAGCAGCCTTGCATATTTTAATCTGTTCGGGCCTGATCAAGGCCCGGCTGCAGATTAGCCAGGGGTCATTTCCAGGTTTCTTGAACGCATGATCGCCGCCGCGTAATATGCCTGGCCGAGAGGCTTGCGGCGGCCGGCCTGGTGGGAGTGTTAGAAGTAAACCCTGCCGCCCAGCGGAAGATGAAGTAGGATGAATAGCACGCGGGAGAGAAGGTGTTCAACTTGACAATGCAAAAGCCGGATGTTTCCGTGGTCATCCCGGCCTTCAACGAGGCGGAGTGCATCGCCCAGTTGCACGCGGAAGTGGTGGCCGTCTGTGAGAGAGAAGGGTATGATTATGAAATTATAATCGTCGACGACGGCTCTACCGACGGTACCGCCGCCATCGTGCAGCAGCTTTCGCCGGTGATCTTCATCCGCCTGCGGCGCAACTTCGGGCAGACGGCAGCCATTGACTGCGGCATCAAAAGGGCGCGCGGCCGGCTCATCGTGACCATGGACGGCGACCGGCAGAATGACCCGGCGGATATACCGATGCTGATACGCTATCTTGAAGAAAACGATCTGGACGTGGTTTCCGGATGGCGTAAAGACAGAAAAGATCCGTTTATGAAAAGGCTCTCTTCCCGGGCGGCCAACCTGGTGCGCACCCTGATGATCAAAGACGGCCTGCATGACTCGGGGTGTTCTCTGAAGGTGTACCGGGCCGAATGCTTCAACGGGATCAGCCTTTACGGGGAGATGCACCGCTTTATTCCCGCGGTGTTGAAAATTAAAGGCTTCCGTATCGGCGAGTGCGTGGTCAATCACCGTCCCCGGCTCACCGGGCACACCAAGTACGGCTGGAAACGCGGGGTGAAGGGATTAATCGATATGGTCAGCGTCTGGTTCTGGCACAAGTTTGCCGTGCGGCCGCTGCACCTGCTGGGCGGGCTGGGAGTGGCTTTTTTTGTTGCCGGAAGCTTGTGTGCCTTGATCGGTATTGCATTTTATCTGGCCGGAATCGAACTTTTTAAGTATTTCCTACCAATATTATCCTCTTTTTTACTTATTTCCGGTATTCAATTTTTCCTCTTTGGATTAATCGCTGATATGCTTTCTAAAAACTATTTTGAAACAACACAGGATCAGCCATACAGTATTCTCGAGGTCAAGGTTCAAAAAAAGTCACCGGTTAAGAATTCTATCTCCTAGCTAAATATCGCTGTCGCCAGGGAGACATGGCCTTTGGGAGGGAAATGATGAAACTTGCAGTAATTAAAGAACAACTGATCAAAAATAGCAGCTTTATTATTTTCTTTTTTCTTTTATGTATTATTTATTTTTTCTCCCTGCAATTTGTGCCTGCTACTATTACTATTGAAATGAGAACCGGTGCAGATGATACCGGCCAGCTTTTTTTTGATCGGGGATTAGGTTATCGGGAACCAGACAGTATTATCTTTTCCGTGAAAGGGTCGGACGAATTTGAAAAATATAGTATCAGGCTTCCTGGAGTAAAAATAAAATCTATTCGTATTGACCCGATCACACAGCCGGGAACCTTTGAACTTCGTTCAATTTCTATTGAAGCCGTTGGCCGGCAAATATACCTGGAAAAAGAAGATCTACAAAAAACCTTAACCCCGCTAAACCAGGTCACACTAGTGGGCGATGATGACGTTATCCACGGGGTTTCTCATGGCATAGATCCATTTTTTAGATTTGATGGCCTTCAAAATGCCAATAGTTTTCCTCTCTTTATCAGTGTGCCTGTCTTGCTAATATTACTTTTATTTGTATGCGGCGCAAGGTATTTGTTCTATGATCAAAAGTGGGAGTTTTATTTTGCTCTCTTTTTGCTTATATTTGCACTCCCGACCATGATGCCGCTTTTATTGACCCTGGTTCTATCTTTTATCGCCTTACTTTTATTTTTATTTCTCCTTTATAAAAATGCCAGAGCGCCACAGGAGCTGGCATTAGGAAAAAAGCAGTTCATCTTACCTGTATTTTGGCAAAATGAAAATTTGAGATACAATATCTGCTTATTACTAATACTGGTACTTGCTTTTTTGCTTCGCTTTATCAACCTTACTATTCTTGATCCCTACACTGATGAATACAGCCATCTCGTAGCGGCAAAAGAATATATTGATACCGGGTTTCTCAGGTATACCAGGGCTCCCTTTGTCACTTATATATCAGCCTGGTTTTGTCGTTTGGGCAACCCTTCTTCATTTTACGATTATGTTTTTTGGAGTAGACTGCCCGGTGTTATTTTCAGTACCCTTACTGTTATCCCCCTCTACCTGGCCACACGTCGAATCTCTAAACCTGTAGCCCTGATCTCTGCCCTCCTTTGGGCCACTTCACCCTGGGCCATCGGCGTGGCCAAAACGATCCGGGAATATGCCTATTACCCCTTTTTTATCATGCTGGCAGTCTTGCTTTTGATCGAGTTTTTTGAATTACTTTTCGAATTTAAATGGAAGCATGGGCCTGTGCTGTTGCTTTTAATCTTACCGGTTATTGCCCTGGCGCTTTATGCTTTTCGCTATGATACTGCATCAACCTTGCGGATTTGCATGGTGGTCTTCGCCGGAGTTGCCGCATTTTATTTCTTAACCTATATCATCAGATTTAAAAAGCTTTCCCGAGGTCCTAAAATTTTAACTGGGGCTGTCTATGCCCTGTCAATATTTGTTGTTGCCTGGATGATTTTATATGCCAACAAATCCGGCCATACGAATATTGACAATTTCCAATTTGTTGATTACTGGCTGCGTGTGTTTTTTGTTCCGGGAAACCCGGGGGCACCGCTGCACTGGTGGGGGGAATATCCTTTTCTTTCAATAGCATTATTTATTTCCGGCCTTGGTTTTCTTTATGCTGTAATCCGTAAACATTACTATTATTATATGCATTTCATTGTTTTTACACTTTTACTCATTTTCTATGTATTTATTTTTGACCGGTATGATCGGCCCCGCTACATTTTTTACGCCTTACCGTTCTTTTCCTCTCTCATTGCCATGTCTATTTATGCCCTAATCGATTTTGCTAAAAAACTGAAGCCCCGGTCGCTTAAAATCGCCGGCGTAGCAGCGGTTTTTCTATTTATCTTCCAGACATTTGATTACCAGAGCATACTCTATCCTGTTTTATCAGACGAACATGGTTATGTGAAAACAACCAATGAGCACCATGATTATCTAAAAAGTACAATTAAATTGCTGGAAAAAGAGATTAGCCCCGATGATGTCTTTATCACTACCATTGCCAGGAGTGCCATCGAGCTAGGTTTTAATATCGATAGCGACAGAATATACAATTATTCGTTTAAAGAAAAAAAACGTTTTGAAAAAGTCGAGAAAATTATTTCTGAAAACCCTCAGGGTTTCATGATCCTGGACTGGCGGCGGAACGGCTATTATGCTGAAGGGTTTCCCAAAGAAGGAAAGTTCATGATCGGTGATACCGAGGTCGAAGTAATCTTTAACCAGGACGGAATGCAGGTGTACCGGTGGAAAAGATAAATATTTTAATGCTTAATTATGAATTCCCCCCCCTGGGCGGGGGAGCCGGCAACGCCAATTATTATCTCCTGAAAGAATTTTCCCGCTACCCGGAACTAGAAATAGATCTGGTTACTTCATCCAGCGGCGCTTACCAGGTGAAACGGTTCTCTGATAATACTACTATTCATTATCTGGATATTTATAAAAAAAACCGGAACATGCATTACCAGTCCAATCAGAATCTGGTTATTTTTTCCTTAAAGGCACTTTATTATACCCGGAAACTGATCAGGCAGAAAAAATTCGATTTATGCCACGCCTTTTTTGGTATCCCATGCGGCTACCTGGCCATGAAATTAAATCTTCCGTACATCGTAAGTTTAAGGGGTAGTGATGTTCCTTTTTATAACCACCGGTTTTACTGGCTGGATAAACTTTTGTTTAGACGGTTAAGCTGCAAGATCTGGCAAAGGGCTCAAGAAGTTATTGCCAACTCCGCCGGTCTTAAAGCTCTGGCTACGGCAGCCTGCCCCGGGCAGAATATATCGATTATTGGTAACGGCGTGGATATAGAGGAATTTTACCCGCATACCACGAATATAAAAAAATCGCATCAGAAGCTGGTTTTGATTTCCACCGGTAGACTCATAGAAAGAAAAGGTTACCAGTATTTAATTAAAGCCATGCACGGGCTCGGTAATGTGGAGCTCCGATTGATTGGTGAAGGAAATTTAAAGAACAATCTTGAAGGGCTGGCTGCCAGTTGTAATGTAAAGGTCAATTTTTTGGGGAAAGTAAGCCATCATTGCCTTCCGGAATATTTAAGAAACGCTGATATATTTGTCCTTCCTTCCTTAAACGAAGGAATGTCGAATGCAATTTTAGAAGCAATGGCTTGCGGGCTCCCCATTATCACAACCGACACCGGCGGAAGCAAAGAGTTGATCAAAGACAACGGGTTTATCGTTAAAAAAGCTGATATAAATGAGCTTAAGCAAGCGATAAAATTGTTTATCCAAAACCCGGAGTTAGTTGTCCAGATGGGCAAAGCATCCCGTAGACTGGCTGAAGGGATGAGTTGGGTTAAGGTCAGCGCTGCCTACCGGGAAGCATATTACCGTTGCAAGTATTCTAATGTACACTAAATCATAAAGGGGATTAATATGGAGAGTAAACCGGTAGTAATTGCAGAAATTGGTTGCAACCATAAAGGTGAAATGGAAATTGCGCATGAAATGATTAAAGTCGCTTCGATTTTTTGCAAGGTAGATGTGGTGAAATTTCAAAAGCGCAATCCCAGGGAGTTGCTAACCGATGAAGAATATAATGCCCCTCACCCTGACCCTCCCAACAGTTATGGAAAAACATACGGAGAACATAGAGAATACCTGGAATTTGACCTCGATCAGCATAGAAAGCTAAAATCCTGGTGTGAAGAATATGGCCTTATTTATAGTACTTCTGTCTGGGATCTTACTTCAGCCAGAGAAATTATTTCTTTGAATCCGAAAATGATTAAAGTACCTTCCGCCTGCAACTTGAGATTTGACATGCTGGAACTGCTCTGCCGGGAATATCAAGGGGAAATTCATTTATCACTCGGCATGACCACGCGAGAAGAAGAGAAAAAAATTGTTGAATTTTTTGTGGATATGAAGAGAAACCCTGACCTGGTGTTGTATGCCTGTACATCCGGGTATCCTGTGGCTTTCGAAGACATCTGTCTTTATGAAATCGTTCGCCTGAAAGAGCAGTACGGCCAGATAGTAAAAGGGGTCGGCTTTTCGGGCCACCACCTCGGCATAGCGGCGGATATTGCGGCCATGACCCTGGGGGCGATGTGGATCGAAAGGCATTATACACTTGACCGGACCTGGAAAGGTACAGACCATGCCGCCAGTATTGAGCCCGACGGGTTAAGAAGGCTGAGCCGTGATTTGCGGAATGTATACAAAGCCCTGTCCTACAAGCCCCAGGATATTCTTGATGTAGAAATGGTGCAAAGAAAAAAATTGAAGAGGTTATAATATGGAAATTTTGGCCCTGGTCCCTCTGCGTGGCGGATCAAAAAGCATTCCCCACAAAAATATAAAAGAGATTGCCGGTAAGCCACTTTGCGCCTGGGCTCTGGAAGCTGCAGTGAATGCGCAAATTTTTGATCGAATCGTGGTCTCTACCGATAGTGAAGAAATTTCCGCTGTGGTTCGCAGCTTGAATCTCGGGGTTGAAATTTTGCCCCGGCCGTCTTTTTTAGCCACCGATGAGACACCGACAGAAGCGGTGATGCTGCACGCGGCGGAACATTATCGATTTGATGTGCTGACCACCATCCAGGCGACTTCGCCCCTGGTTACCGCTAAAGATTTCTCTATGGCCTGGCAGCAATTTCAAAGGGAGGGGCTGAACTCTCTCCTGACCGGGGTTAGGGTTAAACGTTTCTTTTGGACAGAAGAGGGGCCGTTGAATTACGACCCTCAAAAACGTCCCAGGCGCCAGGAGTTCAAGGGCGTGTTTGTTGAAAACGGCGCTTTCTATATGACAGAGCGGAAGATCCTTGAACAATATCGCTGCCGTTTGGGGGGGAAGATTGGTATTTACGAAATGCCCGCCGATACGATCGTGGAGATTGATGAACCCCGTGACTGGGAAACGGTAGAAACACTTTTGCGGGCCAAAGCAGCTATAAACATAAGCGAGATACTAAAGGACGTCAGGCTTCTCGCTTTCGACTGCGACGGGGTGCTAACCGACGGCGGCATGTATTACGGCGAAAACGGGGAAGAGTTGAAGAAATTCAACACCCGGGACGGCCAGGGGCTGGAGTTGATTCGCAGCCTCGGCATTAAGAGCGCCTTAATCACCCGTGAAAACAGTGAAGCAGCACGGAAAAGAGCAGAGAAGCTAAAAATTGACGAACTGTTCCTGGCGGTTTTGGACAAAGAGAAGCCGCTGCGGATACTTCTGGATAAATACCGGCTTCAACCCGGGCAAATTGCTTATATCGGAGATGATATCGGCGATATCCCGGCGATGGAAATGGCAGGTATTTCTTTTGCCGTGGCCGATGCGGTAGACTTAGTTAAAAGAAAAGCGCGTTTCGTCCTTAATAAAAAGGGTGGAGAGGGCGCGGTAAGGGAAGTATGCGATTACATTATACGGGGAATCGCTAGACCACCCGATCATTCCCGGGACAGCATGCCGGCCGATTTGTAAGGGAGGAAGCATCCATGGAAAAAGTTGAAATAGGAAAACGGCGCTGGTTGTTTTTGCCCGTAGAAACGATAGCCCGGGAACTCACCGCCAAAACCCTGCTGGCCTGTGCCATTGCCGAGAGAGGCTGGGGGGTTATTGTCGGAGAAAAAAAAGTAGTCCGCGGCAAACAGGAAAAACTGCCCCGCGGCACTTTTATTGAAAAGAGCATCTCCCCGGGAAGGATCGCCGATATTGAAAAAGCGCATGCCGCCGGCAACAGGGTATCAGCCTGGTGTGAAGAAGGTCTGGTTTATATCAACCGGGACGAATACGGACAGAGGCGGTTGGAACCGCAGTCATTCCAGGCCATTGATTATTTTTTTGCCTGGGGACGGCAGCAGGCGGAAGACATTACCGCTATACTGGGGCCCAGCGACAAAATAATCCTTTCCGGGAATCCCCGGTTCGACTTGCTGCGGCCGGAGCTGCGGAACATTTTTGCCCCGTCGGCCCAAAAGATTAAAGAGAAATTCGGTAAGATTATCCTGATCAACACCAAGTTTTCTGATGTCAACAACAATCGCGACATTCCCGATTTTGACTTTGTTTCTTACCTATGTTCCGCGGGAAAAATCAGGACAAAAGAAGTAGAAAGCCTGATGCGCCGCTATATAGGTTTTAACAGGAAAATATTTCAGCTTTTTCAGGAGCTGGTACCTGTTCTGTCCCGGAAATATAGTGAGCATACTATAATTGTCCGACCCCATCCCTCCGAGAGCCATGCTCCCTGGCTGGAGCTGAGCCGCGATTTGCCAAATGTCCAGGTTATATTTGAAGGAAATGTAAACGAGTGGCTTATGGCCGCGGACATTATGATCCATAATAACTGCACCACGGGGATTGAAGCTTTCTTGCTCGACCGGCCGTCGATATCGTATCGTCCGCTCCAGGATCCCGTTGTAGAGCACGAGCTGCCCAACGAAGTGAGCCTGCAGGCTTTTTCCCTGGAGGAGTTGCTGGCGCTGGTCAGCCGCTTTGCCGAGGAAGGGGATAGTATATTACCGGAAGAGCGGGAGAAACAGAAGCGGTATGCCCAACAATACATTGCCAATATTGACGGCAATCTGGCCTGCGATACCATTGGCGATTATCTGGACAGACTTGACCTGCCGGAGGCTGCCGCCGTCTATCCACTGGATAAAGAAAATGCCGTAACCTTTAAAGACCTTAAAAGAAAAATGAAGCGACTGCTGGGAATTTCCCGAAAAAGTGATACAAGTCGCTACTATAAACAAAAGTTTCCCGGCATAACCCTGGAAGAGATGCAATCTCTCAAGGATAAATTAAGCGAAGCCTCGGGCCGCTTTGCGGATATTCGCATTGCCCCGGTGGAAGATAATACTTTCTGCTTTTATCGCCCGTAAACGAGCAGGGCGCCGGGGTAAGGAACTGGCTGAAAGATGCAAAGAGATAAAAAGAGAGGGTGTTTGAAAAGGATCAGCAGCAAGCTTTTCCGGTATGTGTCAACCCTGCCGGCGGAAATCTTTGTTTTGATCAAGCAGGCTGTTCACTATATGGTTTATCGGGCAGTTGCCTGGCAGGCGACGGAGCGCAGTGCCGATTTTATTACCCAGGACCTGCCGATTAAGAAAATTATTTATATCAAACCTGACCAGTTGAGCAGTTATTTGACCCGGGCCAAAGACTCCGAAGAACCCCTCTACGGCAAAGAGTTGTTTGCGGACCGGTTTGTCGTCAGCGGAGATTGGGATTTAAATTATCGTCCGATCATGCCTCATTACTACAATCAGAATCACAAGCGGGCGATTACTTTTCGTTCCACTTTCCAGGTGTTTAGAGATGGGGTGCCATATTGGGAATGTGATGAATATAAAAAAAAGATACAAGGTGATTGCGGCTATCTCCGGATGTCTGAAATAGAGCTCGAGGAAAAATATAAAAACCTGCGCCGGCTGTTCGAGGAAATTAAGGCCGGCGGTTATAAAAGCCAAAAAGAGCTCAAAAAAAAACGCAAGCACTGGGATGATGAGATCAGGGTGGCCATCGGCAGGGATGGACAGCTTTATAAAATAGCAGAAAGCGGCAATCACAGGCTGGCCATGGCCCTGATCCTGAACATTGACCGGGTGCCCGTTTATGTGCAGGGAGTGCACCGCCAGTGGGCTTTAAAATGCCAGCAGAAACACGGCCGCCACTTGTTAGAGGCGATGAACCGGGAACTGGAGCGGATCAGCCTCAAAAAAACACCGTAAAACAGGATGGCTTGAGAAAGTTCATTATTATTGATATAAGATGATGGAGGAGTATAATGTTTAAGAAAATCGCGGCTCTGGCAGGCAAAATTAAGAAACGTTCTATGAAAACCGGCGACACTTATTACGGGGATAAGGCCAGGGAGTATCATAAAAAGAGGATCGGTTTAAAAAAGTGGCAAATCGAGCAATCAGTCGTGCAAGAGTATCTGGCGGAGGTGCCAGACGGTTCGTCAGTGCTGGATCTACCCTTCGGTACCGGCCGGTTCGTCCCCTTTTATCTGGAAAAAGGTATGACCATCTATGGCATGGACATCAGTAACGATATGATCGACGCCGCCAGAGAAGTCCTGGGTGATGCTTTTAACAAATGCCATATTACCGTGGGCGATGCCACGGCAGCTTTACCGTTCAGCGATAACTTTTTTGATGTTGCAGTCTGCTGGCGTTTTTTAAAGTTTTTCTCTTATAATACAGCAGCGCATATTCTTAAAGAGCTGCACCGGGTCACCAGATCCACAATCATATTACGCATGATCGTCCGTAAAGAGGAAGCGCCTCCTGTGGGCCCGCCCAGGCGTTTAAAGAAATTAGGAGGCAACATTTATGAAAAAGATTTCCTGGAGTTGCTAAATCAGACCGGTTTTACAGTAATACAAAGAAAAAAGATCTATGATGGAGCAGAAGAAGAGTCTTACGGTTTTGAAAGTGAGAAGCAAAAAGAGATTAAAAAAGCGAACTTAATCTTTGCTTATATGCTGAAAAAAAGATCGGATGAGCTGGATAATCAATGAAACGAATCGACTTTATCGGGTCTCCCGGAGTAGGCAAGACCACTCTTTATAACTTGTTCATGGCCCGGCGAAAGCGCCATGAGCAATGGCTCACGCCGGTGGAGGCCAAGATTAATATCGCTAAAGAGTATCTCCGTCAATGTAGTTGCTTTTCGAAGGATATGGTCCGGCTGGTTTTAATTCAGCTTATCCAGGTTAGATCGGTACAAAATAAGCTCAGCGAGAGCATATATAATTCCCTGGCCAGCAAAGCTTTAAAAGAAAGGGTAAACTCGTGGATGCCTTTTATCGAATTGTGTAGCGAGAGCCTTGGCGATCAGGAGAAGCCTCCTTTTTATCGCTTCCAGTTGGCGAAGTGGTTCTTAAATGATTTACAGGATACAGCCCTGGTGGATTCCGCTAGAATAAATAAAACTGTTGTTTTTGACGAATCGCTATCACAAAGAGCTACAGGGCTTTTACCATGGAATATAAAGTTCATAGGGCAGCAAAGCAGGAAATATTTTAAGCTTATGCCGCCACCGGACGGGCTCATTGTTTTGCAGGCTGAACCGGAAATAATTGTGCAAAGGATTATGGCCAGACGCCCGCAAAAAGTTAATGCGCAGCATGAAGGGCTTGTTGAAGAGGAGTTATGGGAAAGAATCAAGATTTACGCGGAGATTGTTGGCATTGGGTCAGCGGTACTCCGGGAACGGGGTGTCCAGGTGCTGGCCCTGGATGCTGAGCTGCCGGTTGAGGTCATGCTAAGCAAGTTAAACCATTTCATGCGGAATGGGCAATAAGTTTTCCTGCGATAAACAGGTCAAATTAATGAAAAACCAGTATTGCCGGAAATGAAGGAGAAATCATGAGAAGTACGATTAATAAATTAAATCATATTTTAACCAGAAAAGAGAAAAGGCAACTTTTGGTTTTATTCCTGGGTATTGTGGTTAATGCATTTGTACAGGCCCTTGGTGTTGCCTCGGTTATGCCCTTTATCACCTTGATCCTGGATCCAAATCTGATTTTTAAAGAAGGATACGAATGGTTAGGAACTGCTTATAACGCTTTTAATTTTCCCAATATCCAATATTTTACTATTGCTGTCGGTGTAGCCATGTTATCGGTTATCATTTTGTCTAATGCCTTGTCAGCGATGGTCCAGTGGATGAGGATTCGCTTTGCCTGGATGAATAACCATCGATTGTCCTTGCGTCTCCTGGAGAAATACCTCTCCATGCCTTACCCCTATTTTCTTAACCGCAACAGCGCCGATTTGAGTAAAAATGTTTTGGGCGAAGTCAAACACCTTACCAACAGTTTTATGCTTCCCCTGCTCATGCTCATTACCAGGGCTATTATGATTATCTTCATCCTGGCACTGCTGCTCTGGGTCGATATTATCATGTCGCTTTTAGCCTTAACCCTTTTAGGCGGCGCTTATGCGGCCATATATCTTAGCATCAACAAGAAGCTTAAAAAAAGAGGGGCTTTAAGACTACGGGCCAATAAGATGCGCTACAAGTCAGTCAGCGAGGCTTTTGGTGGAATTAAAGAGCTTAAAGTAATGCACCGGGAACCCTATTTTTTAAAGATGTTTTCCAAGGCGTCGAAAGAAACAGTACGCCATCTTTCCTGGAATGCCGTTGTCGGCGAGATACCCTCCTTTGCTCTTGAAGCGATTGCCTTTGGAGGGGTAACCCTTTTTCTTCTAATTCTTTTAATCACGCGGCAAGAGGTGCAACAAGTTGTCCCTTTAGTAGCCCTGTTTACGATGGCCGGTTACAAGCTAATGCCGGCTTTTCAACAGATTTTTCATTCGATTGCTCAGATGCAGTTTAACCAGGCTGTTTTAACACGCATATATCATGATATTTGTAATGCAAAAAAGCCGGACAGCGATATTCCCGTTTTCGAAAAAGTGCAGGTGCAGCGCCTGCCATTTAAAGAAGAGATCCGCCTCAATAAGGTTACCTATTATTACCCTGGCACCAGCACCCCGGTCATTCCTGATCTTGACCTGGTGATCAAACGCAACACTTCAGTAGCCCTGGTCGGTGCAACTGGAGCGGGAAAAACCACCATAGCTGATATTATTTTGGGGCTCTTAACGCCTCAGAAGGGGACTCTTACTATTGACGGGGTGCCGGTGAACGAGGCTAATTTGCATAGCTGGCAATTAAACTTGGGGTATGTGCCCCAGTTTATCTACCTCAGAGATGACACCGTGGCCAGCAATATTGCTTTCGGTTTGTCGGAAAAAGAAATAGATTGGGATACTCTGGTTTATGTGTCAAAAATAGCCAACCTCTATGATTTTATTGTTAACGAGCTGCCGAAAGGTTTTGATACCGTGATTGGAGAACGGGGTATCCGTCTGAGCGGTGGTCAACGCCAGCGTATCGGTATCGCCCGGGCCCTCTACCACAACCCCGAGGTGATTGTCTTTGACGAAGCCACCAGCGCCCTTGACGGGATTACAGAGGATGCTGTGTTAAAGGCCATGGATAATGCCGCACGCTTAAAAACCCTCATCATTATTGCTCACCGCCTGACCACGGTAAAAAACTGTGATGTTATCTATCTACTGGAAAAGGGTAGGATTATTGCCAGTGGCACTTACGATTATTTGCTTCAAACTAACAAGCTGTTTCGCTCAATGGCGAAAATAAATGCCTGACCTAAAAACTGTATAATCAAACAGTAGGATGAATAACTCTCAGGGGGTTTAGCATGAATGCCTGGATCGCAAAACTGGGTGCCGGCGGCTTTTCAAATGATGATCTAGACAAGCTTAAGCGTTCAGTGATTAGTTATCACGCCTTAAATCAGAGTATTTTTTTTGAATACCGCTCGCCATGTATACATTATGTATCGATCAGCACAAGCCCATCGTTTGGCGGCAAAAATTATAACCACCGGGATGAGCAAAACAAATCACTCCTGTCTTTCAGCGGGCTGCTGGTCGGCAAAGGGCTTAAGGACATCGATTATCGCTCGGCGAGAACGATAAATGAGAATTATATAAACATTGTTGATATAACAGCGCATGTAGTTGGCCAGTATGCTTTAATAAAAGCAGATGAAAATTGTTTTGAATGCCTGGTCGACTGCCTCGGGGCGCATAAAGTTTTTTACTACTCCTGTCCGGAAGATGGGACAATTATTGTTTCAAACCGCATGCCCTTCATGAAGTTGTTTAAGCCGGCTAACCCGAATATTAGCTTTCTGGTGGAAAGAATTTGCCTTAATAACACTTATGGATACACCAGTAGCGAGAAGGACGTATTAACGCTTCCAGAGTCGGGTCTCTTAACCTGGTCAAGGGCAAAGGGACTACAAATTGGGACATATGCCAGTTTTTCCCGTTTCTTTACCCGGGAAAACAATACGGGCGATGCTCTGAGTGAAATTGTATCTGAATTCAAAGGTGCAGTAAATTATCTGACGAGATACCATGACTGCGTGCTGCCGCTATCCGGGGGATTTGATTCACGTTTAATTCTGGATATGTTCTGGGGTGCCAATAAACAACTAAAAACTTTTACGTATCCGGATAGTATTTATGATGTCAAAGTAGCCAGGTCTGTTGCCTCTGCGCATGGGGTTGAGCACCAGGTGCTGGTACCGGCCCCCTTGCCTTCCCTGGATGAGTTGCATGACTATGCCAGAGTGGAATATGATTTCATTAAAGGCTACAATGTTGTTTTTCAATACATTTTTTCAAATCAGATCAAGCAAGATTATTTAAACGATAATCTAAAAGTAATGATGTATGGGCATGGTGGTGATACCAGCATTAAAAAAATCTTTGATGGTAATCTTAAGGGTGAGATGCTAATCATACGTTTTGTTGAAGCCCTATTAAGCAGCGATCATATATTTACCGCTGAAGGATATGAAGAACTTAAATCAAGCTTAAGCCATTATTTTAAAGAAAAATACCTGCCCTATTTAGATGTTCCCGAACCCTATTACCGCATGTATATGATCCATTTTCAATTTGAGCACGTCCGGCCTCACGGCTGTTATGTTGTTTCTCATCATGACCTCATGTATAGCGATGTCTATCTTCCTTTTGTCAGTGAGCTCTATATCAATACGATTTTTACTCATCCTGTTGCGCTGATGTTCCGCCAGCGCAGGCATAGCAGATATCACCAGCTGGAGCAAAGATTGACCAACGGTAAAGCGCCGGCAATCCATTTTACCGACTCAGGCTACTGGCAACCTTCTTTTTTTGGAAAGGCCGGCCTGGTATGGCGCAAATATCGTGATCGTACATTAAAGAATCTTTATAAAGCCGCCGGTTCAAAATACGGCATCAAGTTCTCCCGGCAGGTAAGAACGCAGTTTTTTAATCAAAACAGGAAACAATTTGAGGAAATTATATATGGCGCCTCTAGTTCCGGAATATGGGATTATATTGATCGAAATAAAATAATGAAATTATTGGCCGGAAATAAAGAGATTGCTTACAGCCATATCACCATGCTTCTTCGACTGTTACCCGTGTTAAAAAGCGAAATGGATCGTGATCAATGAACTATGCCCATAAAGTAAATCGCAAAGAAAAGATGACGATCATACTCATTTCTGTTTACTCTGCTTACCTGGAAGACCCCGTTGGTGGAGCAGAAATTTCAATGCGCTTACTGGCGGAACATTTAGCGGCCAGGGGCCACAAAGTGGTGTATGTCAGTAAAGATCATAAAGGCGGTTTTATTCCACGGGTAAGGCGGAAGGCAGTTAATGGGGTCACGGTATACCTTTTGCGTCTATTTCGCGGTGAGCACTTAATCCGGCCCATAAAAACTATAAATGATTATCTTTTTATGCTTTTAGTCAAGAGAATAATACGCAAATACAATGCGCAGATTGCTTACTCTACTTATGACCTGGACATGCCCACCCTTTTACTTAAACTTCGCCACCAGGTTTGCTCTTATAAAATTGTCCTTCGCATGGCCGGAATGTACTGGAGCGAAGCCTGTGTAAAAAACCCGCTTGCACGACAGGCCTATGAAAAAATATTTAACGAAATCGATGCGATCAACTATGTTTCTCCGGGACTGGCGGATATGGTTGAGCAAAAAATAAAAGAACTGGGCATGAAGGTCAACTTTAAACACTCTTTTACCGCGGACATCGGCACTGTCCTGCCTCCCGGGCGGAGCCGTTCCTATATCGATCTGAATAACGATAACTTTACCATGGTTATGGCTGCCCGGTTTTCGCGGTACCAGAAAAGACAGGATTTGCTTGTTCGGGCGGTTTCGCTGATTGACCCTACTCTTCCTGTACACCTCTACCTGGTTGGTGATGGAAAAAACCGCCAGGATATTCAACAACTAATTCAGCAGTTGAATCTGGTTGACCGGATCAGCATTATTCCGTTTATGAAACAGAACGACCTATGGCAGTTAATGCTCCGCGCCGATTTACTGTGCCATGCCTGTGATTACGAGGGTACGTCAAAAATTATACTGGAAAGCATGGCTTTGGGGTTGCCGATGCTGGTTTCCAATGTGGCCCCTGTTAGCGACTACGTCAAAAACGGTGTCACCGGATTTCTGGTTGCCAATGAGCCGGAGGCCTGGGCCGAAAAAATTAAATGGTTGATCACCGCTAAAGCTGCCCGTGCCAGTGTTTCGCAGAATGCCATGGAGTATATAGCGGCAAATTTTAATCCGGTTGTCAACGCCGCCGTGTATGAGCAACATTTCGCCAGCCTGATCGATTAATTGGCAAAGGCGCTTTGCCGCTGCAACCCTGCCGCGCGGTAAGATTTATGGATTAAACCGGAGAGAGGATGGGCCATGTCGTCACAGAAAAAAAATATAGTACTGCTTCTCAAAAATATATCCAGGGAAAGCGGGGGCATGTCTTCCTCCCTGGATCTTGCCGAAACGCTACACCACCTGGGCCATAATGTCGTCATCGGTTTAACCAGCAGCAGTATTATCTACAGGGCAACCGGAGCACGGAAGTGCAAAACGGTAATACCGGCAAAAAATATCTATACAGTACCGGCCATTTTCAAAAGGGCAATCCGTAAACGTAATTATAGTTCCGCTGCAGTGAGGGTTACTAAAAATATAAAAGCGGCCATCCAAAACTTTTTAATAACTTTAAGCGGCAAAAAAAATTTTATTAAGTTGCTCTCTAACGCCGACATCATTATCGATGCCGCCAATTTTTCGGGCCAGGGGATCGCTTTAATTAAGGAACACACAAATGGACTAATAGTCAAAAATCATGCCGGCTCACCCAAAGCCTTTGAAGATTTCTGGCTCACGGACGAGCACCTGCTTGAGCCGGCTGATTCAAACAGATCCCGCTACGTAGCATATTGCCAACAGTATGACGCTCTTCTCTTTCAAGCCCCTGACCAGTTAGAGGAATGCGTTATAAGGGAGCCCCTGCTAAAACCGCGCTGCTTTGTTTTGCCTCCTACCTGCCAGGAGCAGCAAGTATTGGCGTCCAGGCAACAGGAAAGCCCTTATCAGCCTGGCCGAAAAGCGATTGTTTGTGTGGGATCAATACAGCCGCGCAAAGCACAGCATCTGGCCATGGAAGCATTTTCCCTGATTGCGGCCAGTAACCCTGACGCGGATCTCCATTTTGTCGGAGGCGGGCTGAATTCAGATTACGGCATGGGCCTGGTCAAGGAAGCCGCCCAGGCCTTTCCGCAAGGCCGCATTTACTTCCATGGACACCGTCAAGACTATTTGCGTTTTATGGCTCATGCAGAGCTAGTTATTCAAACATCGCAGGAGGAGGGAGTATCGCGTATTTTGCGTGAAGCCATGCTCCTGAAGCGCCCGCTAATCAGTTTTGCCATTTCCGGAACAACATCTTTACTGGAATCGGGAAAAGAGGCGGTGTTGGTCCAGCCCGGCGACACGGCTGCCCTGGCCGAGGCCATTGCTGATTGCTTGAACCATCCATCATACGCAAAAGAGCTTGCCCTGGCAGCATATAAACGTTATCTGCTGAACAATTCCTGGGCGGCCTACGCCTCAAAGATAATCGAATTAGTTGATCATTTGGGCAGCATGAAATAATATTGAAATAATCGAAGGTCAAGCAAAACAGATTTGCGGAGGCTAATGATGCAAGGGAAAAAAATACTGGTTACCGGAGCCGGTGGATTTATCGGCTCACATTTAACCGAAGAGTTAATCCGCCGGGGTCATCATGTTCGTGCCTTTGTTCTATATAACTCCCAAAATTCCTGGGAGTGGCTCGATCATTCCCCGCGGGATATTAAAGAGAGTGTCGAAATATTTTTAGGCGATATCCGTGATCCATACGGTGTTAAAAAGGCCATGAAGGGCTGTGATCTGGTCTTTCATCTCGCCGCATTAATTGCCATTCCATACTCCTATTACTCTCCGGATACATACGTTGATACCAATATTAAAGGCACCCTGAATGTTCTTCAGGCGGCCCGGGAGCTCGAAGTGGAAAAGGTGATTCACACTTCAACCAGTGAAGTATACGGCACCGCCCAGTTCGTGCCCATAACTGAAAAACATCCTCTGCAGGGCCAGTCGCCTTATGCGGCTACTAAAATCGCTGCAGATCAGCTGGCCATGTCTTTTTACTTTTCATTTAATACACCGGTGTCGATCATCAGGCCATTCAACACCTACGGCCCCCGCCAGTCAGCCAGGGCGGTGATCCCCGCGATTATCATTCAGATCGCCGCCGGTTTACACGAGATCAAGCTTGGAGCGCTTCACCCGACCAGGGATTTTAATTATATCAAAGATACGGTCGCAGGCTTTATCGCCGCTGCCCGTTCTCCAAAGGCCATTGGAGAAATTATTAACCTGGGCAGCAATTACGAAATCTCCATCGGTGATACGGTCAACCTTATTGCTGAAATAATGGGCAGAAAAATTAACATCATCAGCGATAAACCCCGTTTCCGTCCTGAGAAAAGTGAAGTGGAGAGACTGAGGGCCGACAACTCGAAAGCCAGGGAGCTTCTTGGCTGGCAGCCTGCCTACGGCGGGCTTGCAGGATTTAAACGGGGGCTTATGGAAACAATAGACTGGTTTAGCAATCCGGATCATTTAGCCTGGTATAAGGAAGGTATCTATAACATTTGAAAAAAGATCTTGAGATTCCCGCAATCATTAACGCGATTAAAAGAAGCCTGTCTCCTGGTCTGAAGTATCCGGTAGGGCTTCATGAACCCAATATTTCAGGAAACGAATGGAACTATGTTAAAGATTGCCTTGATTCAACGTGGGTTTCATCTGTGGGCAAATATGTAGACAAGTTTGAAGAGATGATCGCGGCTTTCACCGGGGTTAAATGCGCTGTGGCCGTAGTCAATGGTACCGCCGCTCTGCATATTTGTTTGCGGCTGGCAGGGGTGGAACCGGGCGATGAGGTGCTTGTGCCCGCTCTGACTTTTGTCGCCACGGCCAATGCCGTTAGTTATTGTGGGGCCGTCCCTCATTTTGTCGATATTGAAGAATATACCCTGGGCCTGGACCCTCGCAAGCTGGAGGACCATCTCCAACAGGTGGCTGTAATCCGGGACGGCTGCTGTATCAACAGGTACACCGGCAGGAAAATGAAAGCGGTTGTAGCGATGCATGCCTTCGGGCATCCTGTTGATCTTGATCCCCTGGTGGAAACCTGCCGCCGTTTTCATTTAGAACTTATCGAAGATGCGGCGGAATCTCTGGGCTCTTTTTATAAAGAACGCCACACAGGCAACTGGGGTGTGCTTTCCGCCCTGAGCTTCAATGGCAACAAAATAGTGACAACCGGTGGGGGCGGGGCTATTCTTACCAATAATCCGGAGTTGGCCAAAAAGGCCAAACACCTGACTACAACAGCAAAAGTTTTTCACCGCTGGGCTTATTATCATGATCAGGTAGGTTACAATTACCGCCTGCCCAATATTAATGCCGCTTTGGGTTGCGCTCAGATGGAACAACTGCCGAAATTTCTTGAACAAAAAAGAGCCCTCGCCGAACGTTACCGGCAGTCCTTTAGCGGGATTCGCGGCATAAAATTTTTTAATGAACCTGCTTTCGCCCGCAGCAACTACTGGTTAAATGTTTTGCTCTTAGAAGATGATTACGCGGATAGGCGGGATGCGCTGCTGGAAGCGACCCACGAGGCAGGTATTGCCACGCGACCGGCCTGGGAAGCTATGCACCGGTTGCCCATGTTCAAAGATTGTCCGAGGATGGATCTGTCCACGGTAGAAAACATTACTTCCCGCTTGATCAATTTGCCAAGCAGCTCTTTTCTTTAAGCATGCTGTCACGCGATTAATGGCCGGTCACATAATATGGGCTAAAATAGTGGTAACAGCTTTTCATCTTCTCACAGAGCCCCCGTTTAGTGGGACCTGGGGTCTTTTTTCAAAATAATATGAAAGCGATGGCTCATGGATCGAAAGCGTAAAATTTGTGTGGTTACCGGGACACGAGCTGAATATGGGCTTTTATTCTGGCTGCTCAAAGAAATGAAGGATGACCCGGCGATCGAGCTGCAATTAGCAGTTACGGGGATGCATTTATCACCGGAGTTCGGGTTGACCGCCAGAACTGTTGAGGAAGACGGATTCTCTATTGATGCAAAGGTGGAGATGCTTCTTTCCAGCGATACATCTGTCGGTATTGCCAAATCGATCGGTCTTGGTGTCATCGGCTTTGCTGACGCATTAGAACGCCTGAAGCCGGATTTAATGGTCGTTTTGGGTGATCGTTTTGAAACTTTTGCCGCCGCTCAGGCTTCCATGATGGCCAGAATACCGGTAGCCCATCTACATGGCGGAGAGGTGACAGAAGGGGCGGTTGATGAAGCCATACGGCATGCCCTTACCAAAATGTCTCATTTACATTTTGCGGCTACAGAAACCTACCGCCGCCGGATTATCCAGATGGGAGAAGCACCGGAGCGCGTCTTTGCTGTTGGCACTATCGGATTGGACAACATTCATCGCTTGCGGCTGCTCGACCGGGATGAATTTTTTAAAGCCCTGGGCTTTTCACCGGGTAAAAACAATTTTCTGGTCACTTATCACCCTGAAACTTTGAGCAGAGAAGGAGTTGGAAAGGCAGCGGCAGAATTACTATCGGCCCTGGATTATTTCCCGGAGGCGAACATTATTTTTACCAGGCCCAATGCCGATCATGAAGGAAGAGAAATTATCCGGCTTATCGACGCCTACGTGTCGAACAATCCTCATCGGGCCAGGGTGTACACCAGCCTGGGGCAGGTTCGCTACCTGAGCGCAATCAAGCATGTTGATGTGGTAATCGGCAATTCATCCAGCGGCATTCTCGAAGCGCCGGCTTTAGCTACACCCTCGGTAAATATTGGGAATCGCCAGCGCGGCCGCTTGCTGGCAGCCAGCGTGATCAACTGCGCCGCTGAAACTACGGCTATTGTCGAAGCAATCAAAAAAGCTCTTTCACCACAGATGAAACCGATCCTGGAAAAGATGGAAACACCTTATTATTCAGATGGGCAGGTTTCAGTAAAAATTAAAGAAATCCTGAAAAAATATCCTCTAGACCATATCCTGGTGAAAAGTTTTTATGATTTAAACATGGATGGATATACGTTTTCGGAGGGCCAGTACTGCTGTAAGAATGACATCACCGGAAAGGATTAAACCAGTGTTGCAGAATAAAGGAACTTTTATTATCGCTGAAGCGGGTGTCAACCATAACGGCTCTCTGGATCTGGCCAGGCAATTAGTTGAAGCGGCGGCAGCAGCGGGCGCCGATGCCGTAAAATTCCAGACTTTTGTTGCCAGGCAGGTTGTTTCTAACCGGGCACCAAAAGCCAGGTATCAGCAGAAGACAACAGGCAACTCTACCGGCCAGCTCGAGATGCTACGAAAGCTGGAACTGGATCAGGCGGCTCATCTCCAACTTGTTCAACACTGCCAGGCTAACCGGATTAAATTTATCTCCACGCCGTTTGATTACCCTAGCCTGCAACTGCTGGTTAATATAATCGGTGTTGACCTGTTAAAAATTTCATCGGGCGAAATTACCAATGCTCCATTTCTGCTGCAAATAGCCCGGACCCAAAAACCTGTACTTTTGTCCACCGGAATGAGTACGCTGGGTGAAATAGAGACAGCGCTAAGCATTCTTGCTTTTGGTTATATCAGTAGCGGACAAAAATGTTCTCCCGCTGAATGGCGTGAAGCATACTGCTCCAGAGAAGGCCGGCAGGCACTGCAGGAAAAGGTAACTCTATTACATTGTACCACCGAGTACCCCGCTCCTTACGGTGAGGTAAACCTGAGGGCGATGGAGACTATGAGACAGGCATTCCAACTGCCGGTAGGCCTTTCAGATCACACCGCGGGTATTACGGTAGCTATCGCTGCCGCAGCGCGCGAAGCCTGTGTTATTGAAAAACATTTTACCCTGGATCGAAACTTGCCCGGGCCGGATCATAAAGCTTCCCTGGAACCGTCAGAGCTGGCGCAACTGGTAAAGGCTGTCCGCCAGGTTGAACTGGCGCTGGGTTCTCCGGTCAAAGCTCCGGCACCATGCGAAATGGATAATCTTTGTGTCGTGCGCAAAAGCATTGTCGCCGCCCGGCCGATTAAAAAAGGTGAAGTCTTTACGGAGGAAAACTTGTCGATAAAGAGAGCGGGTGGAGGCCTGCCGCCGCTTATGTTTTGGGGATTGTTGGGAAAAAAGGCGTTAAAGGATTATGAAGCTGATGAGAGAATTATTTATTAACTTCTTTGAGGAACAAGAGTGACTGTGGAGATGAAACCTTTATTGATACTGGGCGGCGGAGGCCATGCCAGGGTATTGATTGATGCCCTCAGGCAGAGCAAATGCGATAATATTATTGGCATTATTGATGTCGATCGAACTAAACAGGATTCACTTATAGACGGTGTGCCTGTAATTGGCGATGAAAGCATACTGACTGGTTATGATGCCAGGCATATTATGCTGGTTAATGCGCTGGGTTCAATAAAAACAACGGAAAAGCGTCGATTGTTATTTGAAAAATATAAGCAAAAGGGTTATTGCTTTGCCCGGGTTATTCACCCTGCGGCAATAATCGCGCCCGGTGTGATTTTGGGTGAAGGGACCCAGGTTATGGCCGGAGCCGTGATTCAGCCGGGATGCCACATCGGCGATAACTCGATTATTAATACCAGGGTATCGGTAGATCACGGCTGCAGGATTGGCCGAAGCGTTCACCTTGCCCCCGGTGTTACCGTCTCCGGTGAAGTAATCATTGATGATAATGTGCATGTTGGTTGCGGCGCTACAGTGATCCAGGGGATACACATTGGCCAAGGCAGCCTGGTCGGGGCTGCTTCCCTGGTGATCAGGCATATTCCTCCAGACACTACTGTTATAGGGGTTCCGGCAAAGGTGGTTTGTTCATGAAAGATTGGGAAAAAACTCTGGTATCACCCTCCAGTTCTATTGTGGATACCCTAAAAATCATTGATTCCGGCGCCATGCAGATAGCCCTGGTTGTTGATGAGGACAACCGTCTTTTAGGTACTGTTACAGACGGTGATGTTCGCCGCTGTATTTTAAAGGGTATTTCTCTTGAAAGCCCGGTAACGGAAATAATGAAGAAAACACCTGTTGTCGCCACAGTGGGGCAAACACGGGAAGATATTTTAAAAATGATGAGAAATAAAGGGAAGAAACAAATACCGGTAGTTGATCAGAATGGTTGTGTGGTGGGGCTGGAGCTTCTGGATGAACTACTGCAAACCGGGGCCATGGAGAACTGGGTAGTAATTATGGCAGGAGGCCTGGGTACTCGCCTCAAGCCGCTAACCGATCATTGCCCTAAACCAATGGTTAAGATTGGAAGCAAGCCCCTGTTGGAAACAATCTTAAACAGCTTTATTGACCAGGGGTTTAGCAAATTTTTTATTGCGGTGAACTATATGGCCGAAATAATTAAGAAGCATTTTGGCGACGGTTCACAGTGGGGAGTAGAAATCAACTATCTAACCGAGGAGAAAAAGATGGGGACAGCCGGTGCCCTGGGACTGTTGCCGGAAAAACCGGATAAACCTCTCCTGGTTATGAATGGCGATTTACTAACTAAAGTTAACTACAAGCAGTTGCTGGATTACCATAGTGAAAGCAGGGCTGTCGCCACCATGTGTGTTCGTGAATATAGCTTTCAGTTGCCTTATGGGGTCATTAAAATTGAAAATGGCCGCCGCATCCGGGAAATAGAGGAAAAACCGGTCCACCATTTCTTTGTTAATGCCGGGATCTACGTATTGGAGCCGCAGGTGCTGCAATACTTGCCCGCTGATACCTGTATCGATATGACCACGTTGTTTGAACGAATCATTGAACAAAAACTGGAAACCTCTGTTTTTCCAATCAGGGAGTACTGGATAGACATCGGCTATCACGAAGAACTGGAAAGAGCAAATGCAGAATTTGACAGCATTTTTGAAAGCACCGGAGGAGAATGGTGAAAGTAATTTTTTTCGGCATGGGTTCCATAGGCTGGCGGCACTATCGGATCATGCAAAAATTATATCCTGATTTTCATTATTATGCCTACAAAAGGGAAAGATATGAAAATTCACCACTGGCGAGTATTTATAGCTGGGACGAAGTTGAATCTATTAATGCCGACCTGGCTTTTATCTGCAATCCAACGGACAAACATCTTGATTTTGCCCTGGAATGCGCAAAAAGAAAAATAAATCTTTTTATCGAAAAGCCGCTCTCAAATTCCCTGGAAAAAGTTAAGGAGCTGATGTATTATGTTAACCTCAATCGTTTACATGTACTGGTAGGCTATAATTTGCGCTTTCACCCCATTATTGAAAAGATTAAAGGGTACATCGACTCTACAAACGATCACGTGATCCGCTTTTCCGCCTACTGCGGCTCTTATCTGCCTGATTGGAGAAATAATGATTATAAAAACAGCTACAGCGCTAAAAGAGCACAGGGGGGCGGTGTTGTTCTGGATCTGTCCCATGAAATTGACTATTGCCGGTGGATTTGGGGGAATCCTGAAAAAGTAATCGGTTGTTACGGAAAATACTCGGAGCTGGAGATCGAGACTGAAGATAACCTGGAGGTAATCTTACAATACCGGGGAAAAGTTGGCGTTATTCACCTGGACTATTATCGCCTCTATCCCCGGCGTGAAGTTGAAGTTTTAACTGATCAAGCTGTTTTATTTGGCGATCTTATTAACGGCATTTTTTCTATAAAAACCCGTCAAAGCGATACTACTGAGCATGTAAGGATTTATCCTGATTTAACCTATGAAAAGCAGCTTACCCACCTGGTTGGCTTGCTGGAAGGTAATAGCGAACCCAGATGCAGCCTGGAAGATTCTGTCGAGACGATGCAATTACTGATGAAAATAAAAGGTGATCTATTGTGAAAATACTGTGTACGATATGCGCCCGCGGGGCCTCCAAAGGGGTGCCGCAAAAAAATATAAGGAATCTTGCCGGGAAACCCCTGCTGGCTTACACCATCGAGCAGGCGCGGCAATGGGGCAGGGCTGATCGCGTCATTGTTTCAACAGACAGCCCGGAGATCGCCGCTATTGCTGAAAAATATGGCGCCGAAGTTCCTTTTATGAGACCGGATTACCTGGCTACTGATAGCGCGGCCAAACTACCGGTGATTCAGCACGCGGTTAGCTGTGTTGAACAAATGAGCGGTGTGCAATTTGATTACGTAGTTGATCTGGATCCTACTTCGCCGCTGCGCAGCGTTGAAGACATTGAAGCGGCTTTTAACAAACTGTTAAGCGACCCTGACGCCTGTAATATCTATTCGGTTACCCGGGCCTCCAAATCGCCCTACTTCAATATGGTCGAAGTTGATCAAAACGGCTACGCCTGTTTAAGCAAACAAACATCCAGACCGATTGTCAGGCGGCAAGATGCCCCGGTCGTTTACGAAATGAATGCCTCCATCTATATTTTTAGAAGAGATGCCTTGATGTCGGCGGATAGTGTCCATACTAATCGAACCCTGCTTTACGAGATGCCGGAAGAGAGATCTGTGGATATTGATACAGAACTGGATTTCAAGATTGTAGAAATGTTGCTGCTCAATAAAAGGCAAAAGGATCAAGGCTCTGGACGAGACCTGTTCAATTTGCAGCATAAGATTGCAGTAGTCACCGGTGCTGCCGGACTGCTGGGCCGCGAAATGGTAAGGGGCCTGGCGGCCCACGGAGCCACTGTTATTGCCGCCGACATTTGCTACGATAAAGGACTCAAACTGGCGGGCCTTTCAGAGCAGGGCGTGTATCCGGTCCATCTGGATATTACGGACAGGGAATCTATTGATGGACTGATCCGGCAGTTAGATCAGGTAGACATCTGGATCAATAACGCTTACCCCAGGACAGACGACTGGATGGATAAGTTTGAGGAGGTTTCCTTTGCATCGTTTCAAAAGAATATTGACATGCATTTAAATAGCTACTTTTTATGTTGCCAGGCCGTTTCAGCCATAATGAAAACCCGCCGTAAAGGAACCATTATTAATATGGGCTCAATATACGGGCTAATTGGTCCATCTTTTGATCTCTACGAGGGAACAGATTTAACTACGCCGGTGGCTTATGCGGCCATTAAAGGAGGCATTATTAATCTAACGAGATACCTTGCCGCCTACCTGGGCCAGTACAATATCCGTGTCAATGCCCTGGCGCCTGGAGGCGTGGAAAATCACCAGCCCGAATCTTTTATTAAAGCCTATGAAAAGAAGACACCCTTAAAGCGCATGGCCAGAGCAGAAGATGTGGTGGGGCCGCTTTTATTCTTGGCTTCAGATGCTTCTGCATATATCACCGGGCAGGTGATTGTAGTTGATGGTGGATTTACTATCGTTTAATGAGGCTGGGGGCAGCCTTGCGGCCGGGAGTAATGATGATAGAGCAATCATGTGAATCGGGTGATTGAATGAGTATCGAGAAGTGTACTTTTCCAGGAAAGAATAACCTTTACTTTCCTGTTACAATAATAACCGGGGTTTGTCGCTCGGGAAAGACGCTTCTTGGCAATCTACTGGCTACTTGCACTGATGTGGAGTATGCTGATGAGCCTTATACAGGCATGCTTCTGCCCATGGTGGCCCATACCGGTAAACTGGACCAGCAGTTTGCCGGGGAATGGCTTGCCACTTATTTTTGCGAGCTGTTTAATGATTTGCTGCTGCTCCGGCGGGCTAACTTTCGGCCGGAGGATCTTAGTTCCATATGGACGAAAAAACAGCCGCAGGAAATTTTTTGGCGGTTAACCAGGCTAAATACACGTCACGATGTTGAGCAGTATGCCCGGGAAAATTGCTCCAAGTTAATTGTAACCCTTTCGCAATGCCTTCCCTTTATCAAATTTATTATGCAGTCTTTACCGGGAGCAAAAACAGTGCATGTGGTCAGAAAAGGTTATGATGTTGCGGGTGATGTTGAGGCGAAAAAGTGGTTTTCTGATGAACAACTATTAAGGCCTAAAAATGCGCAACTTTACAGGAAGTACGAATATGCGGGTTCAACCTGGCACCTCCCCTGGTGGGTGGATGAGGGCGAGGAAAAATATTTTCTCAGCCTTTCAGATTTTGAACGGGGCCTTTATTATTGGTGGGCTTTAATGAAAAAGGGGTCGGATGCTCTGCGGGAATGCGACTGTAATGAAATTCTTGTCCATTATGAGGATCTGCTGGATCATCCTGAAGAAGTTTTTAAGCGTGTCTGCCGGGACCTGGAATTAACCCCGGGGCCTTTATCCGGTATGAAGTTAGCCGAAATCAGGGCTAACAGTAGTATAAACCCGCCCGCCATAGAGCCCAGGCTAAAAAAAAGGGTACAAGATATATATCTTGAAGTCGGTTATCTTTAATATTATTTCGATTAGAAAAAGATAAGGACAGATCAAATGTTCGCCGGTATTTATAAAAAAATACGTTTTCTATATTTGCGGGCCATCAGTTTGTGCTATGCTTTTCTCAGCACTATTTTGTGTTATAAGCGGGAAATCGCCAGGGTGCAGTATTTTTTCATTTCTAAGCGCAGTTATTTTATTATTAAAGAATGGGATATCAGGTACAGGCAATGTTTGCGCCATGCGCTCAAGAAGAATTTTATAGTGGCGACCAGAGATAATATGCTGCGTTATAAGACCTGCGATACGCTTTTTGTCCTGGCCAGCGGACCTTCCATTAATGATATTACCCCGGAACAGTGGGATACTATTGCCGCGTGTGACAGCATTGGCTTTAATTATTTCTTTTTACATTCTCATGTGCCAACCTATTACAATATTGAATTCCGCCCATCGTCTGTGGAGTTGCTTATGGAATGCTACAGGGCTACCGCCCCGGAATTCAAAAAGATTCCGGTGATGACAAACATGTATAATTTAATGGATCTGCCAGCCGGGGCAGTAAACCAGCTAGGCCAACAATTTAAGAACCTGTATGTGACTGTGCCCAAAATGTTTAAAGGAGCCTCTAAACAAAATCTAGAAGAAATACTGCTCTATCAATATTTGTACAGAAACTATGCTGAGGACAACCTGGTGGTCCATTACAGGGCTTCGCTAATGATGGCCATTACCTTTGGCGTTTTGCTGGGTTATAAGAACGTTGTCCTGGCCGGTGTTGATATGGACAGCAATGATTATTTTTTCTATGATGAAAAAAAATATTGCAGCAGTGTAGCTGAGAAAGTACGTAAAAGAAAAAAGCAGAAAATCGAACGTTATCTTAAGCAAAAAGCTGCACCGGTGACCATGCATAAAACTTTAGACCCTGATATTTTTAAAGAGCTGCCCCTTGATCAGGCGGTGCTAGTATTAAACGAATCTGTATTAGAACCTCTGGGCATTAATCTCTTTTTACTTAGCCAAAAATCTGTCCTTTATCCGGCGTTAAAACTTTATGACCATTAACAGATCAAGTCGATTTATGTATATTAGATACAGGGATAAGCTGACAATGTAGAAAAATCTCCGGGTTTGAGTAATAGTAGAAGGAAGGTACTTACTATGGGTAATGAAGTTAAACCTGAGCTAGCTAACAAAAAACGCGTTCTAATTGCCGGAGGAGTTTATGATAAAACATTTGCTATTGTCAGATCTTGTATTGAGGATAAAATAAATATTTGCGGTATTGTGGCTTTTAAAAAAGACTTTGAAAAGAAAGATGAAAAGTTTCCAGTACCGGTCTGGTTTTATGAACAACTTCTAAACCCAAAATTTAAATCAACACAGTACCACGCCGGGTATGAAGACTGCTTGCGTTCATTACTGGCAGACCCGCGAACTGCATACTTCTGTGAGCGCTACCATGGTATAAAAATGCACAACGGGATATTTAACCAGACGGTTCAGGTTGAAGTGGCTTGTTGGAATAGCCTGGCTATATTAAGTGAAAGCCGTCCTGACCGTGTTATTTTCATGAATTTGCCCCATAAACTAATTACCTGGATATTTGGGCGCTGCGTAGAATTTTTAGGTATTCCTACATATTTTGCCGTTAAGTCTTCCTTGCCCTGGCGTTACTGGGCTGTTAAAGGCATCGATGAACAAGACGTTGTAGATATTTATAAAGCTAATTATGCCAGTGCCTGCGGCAATGGGCCTTCTGAGAGAGCGATTCAATTTGTGGAGAAAAAAAAGCAAAGTTATGAAATAGGGATCCCGGAGGCTCAAAAAAATAAACTGGAGAAAAATGATGGCCGTATCTGGTCCTGGAAAAAAGAGCTCTACCAAGCCCTGTCCTGGGATCCACTAAAGCTCTTGATCAATATTATAAATTTGAAACGAAAGTACGGGTTGTTCAAAGTATACAACAACCTCTCCGAACCGGTTCAGTTAAATGAACCTTATATTGTATTTTTTTTGCATTACCAGCCTGAAGCAACCACTTTACCACGCGGCCTCGGTTATACACAACAGTGGCTGGCAGTACGCGCCCTCCACGCCGCCCTGCCTTCCGGATGCAAACTGGTGGTTAAGGAACACCCCTCAACTTTTTTAAAGCCAATTAAAGCTGTGCGCGATAATAGATTTTATAAAGCCATGGCTGCTCTGCCCCAGGTTATCCTGGCCCCCCTCGAGGCTGATCCTTTTAAACTGATTGACTCAAGTCTGGCCGTGGTAACCCTTACCGGGACAGCAGGCTTTGAGGCCGTGTGCAGGGGAAAGCCTGTTTTAATTCTGGGCGCCGCAAAGTATAAAGATTGCCCTGGAACTTTTTTTGTCAGTAGTATTGCCCAAATGGCCAGGGCCCTTCAGCAAATCATCTCCGCCGGGGAGAGGCCGGCTAAAGAAAAACTGTATGCCTACCTGAGCTGGGTAGAAAGTCTTTCCATAACGGGTTTGAGCGGTGACGGAAAAGACGATCCCGGTAAAAAAAATATAAGAGAAATTGCAAAGATAAAGATTTGGGAGAGCCTGATCAGGATGGAGGAAGATCCTCTTCCCGTTTCATTTGGAAGTTCTAACGGTTAGCTTCTTAGCCACTTCATTAAAACAGATCAAGCGGAGGGAAAAATGATTAAACCGCAAACCATTTTGCTTACCGGATGTGCCGGATTCATAGGCTTTCATCTGTCCAGAAGGCTTCTGGAAGAGGGGTGCCCGGTAGTTGGACTGGATAATTTGAATAGCTATTATGACGTTAAATTGAAGAAAGACCGGTTAAAAATTTTACTTGAATATAAACCCTTTTCTTTTGTTAAAGCCTCCCTGGAAGACCGTCAATCTATAGCCGCTTTATTTAAAGCTAATGCATTTAGCAAGGTCATTCACCTGGCCGCACAGGCGGGTGTCCGCTATAGCCTGGAAAACCCGCATGCATATGCTGATTCCAACCTTACCGGTTTTTTAAATATACTTGAAGGCTGCCGCAATCAAAGAGTAGAGCATTTGATATTTGCTTCTTCCAGCTCGGTCTACGGAGCCAATACCAGAAAACCTTTTTCTGTGCATCATAATGTTGATCATCCGGTGAGCCTTTATGCGGCGACAAAAAAAGCTAACGAACTGATGGCTCACACATACAGCCATCTCTACGGGCTTCCGGTCACCGGTTTACGCTTTTTCACTGTCTACGGACCCTGGGGCCGTCCGGATATGGCCCTTTTCAAATTTACACGCGCTATCCTCGAGGGTAAACCGGTGAAAATATTTAATTACGGCCAGATGAAGCGGGATTTCACTTATATTGACGATATCGTAGAGGGCGTTTACAGGCTGATTGACCGTATCCCGGAACCCAACCAGGCCTGGGATGGGGATGCGCCGGACCCGGCCAGCAGTTACGCCCCTTACCGCATCTATAATATCGGCAACAATAAACCCGAAGATTTGATGCATTTTCTTGCGGTACTGGAAAAAGCGCTGGGCAAGAAAGCGATAAAGGAATTCCTGCCCCTGCAGCCCGGCGATGTGGTGGAAACTTACGCCGATATAGTCGACCTTTACCAGGCTATCGGCTTTAAGCCGGTTACGCCCATTGAGGTCGGTATAGAAAAGTTCGTGAAATGGTATCGCGATTACTATGGCGTTGTCTAATTGGAGGAGCCCGGACGGAGAATAATCCCGCCTGCCAGGGCCGGAATGCAGGACCGGCGGCACCGCAATAAGCTTCTCTAAAAAATTCATGTGGATCCGGTTTATACAAAAAACACCATGATTCACCACCGGTTGCCGGAGTATGGCAATGGATGAAGGTTTTAACCGGCAATTTAGCGAAAAATATTGTAGCTAGCTGCGGTAAGAACTCATTTGCGCTGGAGATGGCTGCATTACAAAAAGGAAGTGGGAGAGTATGATCATAAACAACCGGACTGTGCTTATAACAGGAGGAACCGGCTCATTTGGACAAAAGTTTACAGAAATAGTGTTGCGTGATTATCAGCCGGATAAGGTTATTATCTTCAGCAGGGATGAACTGAAACAATATGAAATGAGACAAAAATTCGGCAACGACAATCGCCTTCGCTTCTTTATTGGAGATGTGCGGGATAAAGACAGGTTATACAGGGCTTTCCAGGGTGTTGACCTCGTCGTTCACGCCGCAGCATTAAAACAGATTCCCGCTGCTGAATATAATCCTTTTGAAGTAATAAAAACCAATATACTTGGCGCGCAAAATATTATCGAGGCGGCCATTGATTGTGGTGTTAAAAGAGTCATCGCCTTGAGTACGGATAAAGCGGCCAATCCAGTTAATTTGTATGGAGCAACTAAACTTTGCTCGGACAAGCTTTTTATCGCCGCCAAATCGTATGTGGGTTCTCAGGATACACGTTTTAGCGTTGTCCGGTATGGAAATGTAGTTGGAAGCAGAGGCAGTGTAATCCCCCTGTTCCTGGAGCAAAGAAAAACCGGTAAGATATCGATTACCGATACCCGGATGACAAGGTTTTGGATTACTCTGGAGCAAGGGGTACGGTTTGTGATCAACTGCCTGGACAGGATGCACAGCGGGGAGATATTTGTTCCCAAGCTTCCCAGCACCAGGATTACTGACCTGGCCGCGGTAATCGCTCCGAACTGTGAGATTGAGATCATCGGGATCAGGCCGGGTGAAAAGCTGCATGAAGTGATGATTACCGAAGAAGATTCCCGCTGCACGTTTGAATATGATGATTATTATGTCATAACACCGCGATTCCCCTGGTGGAAGAGGGGAAATTGCAGAGATGGCAAAGCGCTTCCCGAAGGATTTATCTACAGCAGCGATCGTAATACCTGGTGGCTTGATCAGGAGGCCATTAAAAAGATGCTGCAGCAAGCAATCCCTGGCTTTGAAGACCTTGGAAGTTAACGCCTGAAGAAAGGCAGTGTCTTGTTGTGGAAAAAATAATTCCTTACGGAAGACAGTACCTGGATGAGGAAGATATCGCGGCCGTAGTGGAGGTCTTGCGCTCAGATTACCTGACAACGGGTCCCCGCGTCATAGAGTTTGAGAAGAGGTTGGCGGAAAAAGTTGGAGCCAGGTTTGCCGTAACCTTTAGCTCGGGAACTGCTGCGCTTCACGCTGCCTATTTTGCAGCCGGGTTAAAGCCCGGCGAGGAAGTAATCGTCTCCCCGATTACTTTTGCGGCTACCGCCAATGCCGCTCTTTACCTGGGGGGGGTGCCTGTTTTTGTAGATATTGCACCGGGATCGTTCAATATTGATGTGGCGGCTATCGAGGCGGCCATAACCCCGCGAACAAGAATTATCGCACCTACAGACATGGCCGGAATTCCGGTGGATATCGATTCTATTATGGAGATAGCCCAAAAATATAACATTATTGTAGTTGAAGATGCGGCACATGCCCTGGGGGCTTTTTATAAAGGCACACCTGTTGGTTCAAGGGCCCATCTGACCATTTTTAGTTTTCACCCGGTAAAAAGCATAACCACCGGCGAAGGAGGAGCCGTGGTTACTAATGATGCATCTTTGTATGAAAGATTATTGCTGTTCCGGAACCATGGCATTACCAGATCTGCTCAAAAATTTATAAACAAGAATGCGGGGCCCTGGTATTATGAAATGCAGCTTCTCGGGTATAACTTTCGCCTGACCGATATACAGTGTGCCCTGGGGATCAGCCAGTTGAAAAAACTGGAACAGTTTATCAAGAGACGCAAAGAAATTGTCAGTATTTACAATGACGCATTCAGGAATAATCCTGCTTTTACCATACCGGCCCATAGTGATTATGTTGAGCCGGCATGGCATTTATATATTTTAAGAGTAAAAAGCTGCCTGGACAGAAACAAGTTAATAAACCTGCTATTTGAACAGGGTGTAGGGACGCAGGTTCATTATATACCGGTATACCGGCATCCTTATTACACCCGGATAAGCCCTGATCCTGAAGCTTTTCCAAATGCCGAAGCATATTATCGCGAATGCTTAAGCATACCTTTATTCCCCGGCTTGAAAGAGGCCGAAATTGATAAAGTGATCAATGCCGTCACAGCATGCTCAAAAATACTTATGGATCAGGGTAATTGTTAAATGTTATGTCTTGGTGACCACTGCAGGGAAGCTCCGGTTAAGGAATGCACCATCTACTATAGTGCTGATATAATAGCGCAAAATTAAAAGCAGGTTGAGGTAAAAGTGATCTTATTTCGAGTTGATGCTTCTCCCGAAATCGGCCTGGGCCACCTAATGCGCTGCCTGGCATTAGCGCAAGGCTTCCATGAAATCAATTTGCCTACCGTATTCGTAGTCAGAGAGAGCAGCTTAAACTGCACGGAACTGCTGTTACATCAGGGGATCACCGTAACCAGTATCCCCAAAGATACATCAATCAAAAAAGAAATAGAATTTTTAAAAGCAGCTATTTCTAAATACAGTCCTCTTGCCGTGGTTCTGGATGGTTACGATTTTGGATATGAGTATCAACAGCAACTTAAAAGCGATAAATTGAAGCTGGTTTTCATTGGCTCGAATAATGATCATCACTATGCTGCAGATATCATCGTCAATCAAAATATTTGGGCGACGAAAGAAGCCCTCTATAATAATATCTCCGGCGATGTAAAACTGCTTTTAGGCAACAAGTATTTGCTGTTAAGAAATGAAATATTAAAAGCCGAACCCGTAGTGATCAATAACCGGTTATCAAACATTCTTGTAACCTTTGGCGGTTCTCGTTACAGCATGCATTCATTCACGATCTATGATTGCTTAAAAGATTTACCGTTTTTATTTAACCTGGTTGCCGGAGATAATGCTGGCGGATTAATGGAAAAAAATCCGTTAACCGGGCTGAATGATCATCAATTTAATCATAACCTGTCGGTATTTAAGAACATCTATGACCTTTCATCTTTAATGCAACAGGCAGACCTGGTGATTTGCGCCGCCGGAAGTACCTGCTGGGAATTATGCTACCTGGGCGTCCCTTTTATCACTTATATTCTGGCTGATAACCAGGAACAAAACGCCGCCTGCTTGCAAAACCTTGGGATATCGCTAAATATGGGATGGTGGCAAGACTTTGATTGTAACCGCTGCCGGCAAACCATTATCAGCCTGGCCGACAACCCGCAACAAAGGAAGGATATGCATAAGGCGGCAAGAAAAATTGTAGACGGGAAAGGTGTTGAACGGGTAGTCAGAGAAATTGTGTATACCACGGCAAAGGGTGTGTGATAACATTTTGAGCCAAGAGATATCACTGGGAAACAGGATCATTGGTCCAACAAAACCGGCCTATATAATTGCCGAAGCCGGTTCAAATCATAATGGTAATATTCAAAACGCAAAGCTGCTCATTGACATTGCCTCTGAAGCCGGTGCCGATGCCGTGAAATTTCAAAGCTTTAAAGCAGACTGCATCGCTTCTCGCTATAACCCGGCGTATGAAATATTTAAAAAAAACGAGCTGCCCCGCGAATGGCATAAGGAGCTGTTTGAATATGCCGCAAAAAAAGGATTACATTTTATTTCTACGCCCTTTGACCTGGATACCGCTGATTTTCTATATGACCTGGGCGTACCGGCTTTTAAGGTAGCCTCCGGTGATATTACTTATCTGCAGCTATTGCAACACCTGGGGCGCTTGGGCCGGCCGGTATTGCTTTCGACTGGCAAGTCAACCCTTGGCGAGATTGAAAAGGCGCTGGAAATACTGGCCACAGACAAGGTGATATTACTTCATTGTGTTGCTTCTTATCCTGCCTCCTATACAGAAATGAATCTCAGGGCCATTCAAACTTTACAGGGCGCTTTTCCAGGTTGTCTAACCGGATTTTCAGATCATACCCTTGACGGCATCTGTGCGCTGGGTGCGCTGTCGCTAGGGGCCAGGGTGGTGGAAAAACATATTACCTTCAACAGGCATGCCGAAGGGCCGGATCACAGCTTTGCCATGGAAAGAGAACAATTTATGGCATATGTTCAACAGATCAGAGCTCTTGAAACAGCATTGGGGGACGGTTATAAAAAACCTACTCCCCAAGAAAAAGAAACCCTGGGAAAAGGCAGAAGGAGCATTCATGCGGCAGTTGATATTTCTAAAGGTACTGTTATAACTGAGGCTCATTTGAAAATAGTGAGGCCCGGCAACGGCATCTCGCCGGATCATCTGCCGTCGATAGTTGGCAGTGTAGCCGCAGTAGATATTCCAGAAGACACAATGATTAAATGGAGCCACCTGAAAAAAAATCGTATTTGAAGCTGGCAGACAGAATAAAGGTGTGACCGTGAATAATAGTTCAAGAATAGTTCTTGGTACAGCACAGCTGGGGTCTAGCTACGGTATTGCCAATAAATCAGGTAAGCCCGATCAGAAAACGGCATTTGCCATACTGGATCAGGCCAGAGAATATGGGATAAACACTTTTGACACGGCCCCGGGTTATGGCAATAGTGAAATAATCATTGGTAAATATATTAAGCATAATGACAGGATGAATTGGCGTCCTGCCATTATTACTAAACTTCCCAAAAACAGAACAAAACTGGATCAAAAACAGTTTATCCGTGATCAGATTAACGAATCCAGAGAGAGATTAGGCGTTGACACCCTTGATTATTATTTAATTCATGACCCTGAAGAAGTTTACAACGAAGATACTTTGCGCACTCTCCTACAATATGAAGAAAAGGGAGTCATAAAGAATGTTGGGGCGTCTGTCTACACGCTGGAAGAGGCGTATAGATCGATTGATTATGGCCTAAACGTATTACAGGTACCGCTCAATATCTTTGATCGCCGGTTTCTCCATCAGCATTTTTTGGCTCACTGTAGACGCAAGAAAGTAATATTAATGGCACGGAGTGTTTTTTTACAGGGATTACTCTTTTATGAGCCTGAGCTTTTACCCGGAGCCCTGGGAGAGGCCCGTGATCATTTGCTTAAATTAAGATCAATATGTAAAAGTACCGGCTTCACCATAAGTGAACTGGCCTTAAATTACGTCCTCAGCAGATCGGAAATAGATTTCATCGTGATGGGCGTAGATTCGCTTAATCAATTAGAACAAAATATGAGCACAGTTTTTAACAGTTACTATGATGACAATTTAGGTAAAATCATAGATCAAGAATTTTCGGCTATCCCTCAAGAGGTCGTCGATCCACGTCTATGGAAGCTCAGGTAATTTAAAAGGGGTGAGGAAGGTGAAACAACTTAAACTGGGCATAGTTGGCATCAGCAGCGGTAATGGCCACCCCTATTCCTGGGCGGCAATTTTTAATGGCTACAACGATCGATATATGCGCAGCTGCCCCTACCCGGTGATTTATCAATACTTATCAAAGCGCAAGTTCCCGGAAGAGGCTATTGCAGAGGGGTTTGTTACCCATATATGGACCCAGGACACTGCGGCATCCAGGCATATTGCTGCAGCGGCAAACATACCTCACATTGCCAATAATCTTGAAGACTTAATTGGCGAAGTCGATGCTGTATTGCTGGCTCGAGATGACGCGGCCTTGCATTATCAACTGAGTAAACCTTTCTTATTGGCCGGGCTACCTGTTTATATTGATAAACCACTGGCGACAACCGTTCACATGGCTCAAGAAATCTTAGCCCTACAGCAATATGAAGGTCAGGTTTTTACCTGTTCTGCTTTGAGATTTGCCAGCGAGTTTAATCCCACCCGGGAAGAGCTAAACCGGATCGGGACAATACTACATGTGGATGCCTGTGTGATGAAGGATTGGGAAAAGTATAGCATGCACATCATTGACCCGGTCCTTCATTTAATAGGCAACCAAGGGGAAATAACATCCATTGAAAGCCTGGGCAAAAACAACCGCAGAATAGTCCATGTTACCTGGGAGAGCGGTTTACAGGCTTGTTTCGCCACTTTAGGAGATGTCCCGGTAAAAGCGACCATCCGTTTATTTGGCAGTGAAAACTTTATGCAGATGGTTTATCAAGATAGTTTTTCCGCTTTCAAAAACGCTTTGCTACAGTTCGTTAATATTGTCTTAGGCAAAAAAGAACCGCAATCAACCGACCTGATTATGGATGCGGTCAGGATTGTGGAGGAAGGTGGGAAAGACTCTTTAACTGATGAGCACTAAAACTATTATCATAACCGGAGGAACCGGTAAACTGGGGAAGCAATTTGTCAGATTTTTTTTCAAGAAAAGCTACAATGTTGTTTTTACTTCGCGAAGTAAATCCAACATTGAGTCTATGCTTAACGAGCATCGAAACGATCCCGGTAAAGGCAAAATATACGGTATTCAAGTTAATTTGGAAGAAGAAGATGCTGTATTAAACATTATGAACTATCTTAGAGAACATGAACTGCGACCGGATTGCCTGATCAATAATGCCCGCAATCGCGACCATCTTTTAAAAAATAAAGACGGCATGCCTTCCCGGGAACAATGGGTTGGCGAATTTTTACTTAATGTAATGGTCCCCTTTGAACTATCCATGGCGCTGGCCAATGAAAAAGGTTCAAATTTAAAAAGTATTATCAATGTGTCTTCCATGTACGGTGTGGTACCCCCTAATCCTCATCTTTATGAAAAACAAGCAGACATGGTCCCTGTACATTACGGGACGACTAAAGCAGCCTTAATCCATCTGACGAAAGAGCTGTCTGTGCGTCTGGCCCCGCGCGGTATTAAAGTAAATGCAATCTCTTATGGCGGTGTGCGGGGGAGAGTCGATTCAAGATTTGAGCAAAGATATGCCCGTTTCTGCCCCCTGGGTAGAATGCTTGAAGAAGAAGAAGTAGTCGGAGCGGTCGATTTTCTAGCTTCTGATTTTTCCAACGGTATAACTGGACACAATCTAGTTGTTGATGGGGGGTGGACAGTATGGTAAAAAAGAAAATAATAGCAGTAATACCGGCCAGGGGGGGGTCCAGGCGTATTCCGCATAAAAATATTATCAATTTTGGGGGCAAACCGCTGATCCAGTGGACTCTCGAGGCCGCGACTGAAGCCTGCCTTTTCGATAGAATATTTATCAGCACCGATGACGAAGAGATTGCCGGTGTGGCCCAAAAATTTGGTGTGCCGGTTCCTTTTTTACGGGATAAATATGGTGATGATTCGTCACCCAGCAGCCTGGCCACCATCTATGCGTTGTCGCAGATCGAAAAACATTTAAACGAAGAATATGACACGGTTATTCAGCTAATGCCCAATTGCCCTTTAAGAAAGGCTGAACATATTGTTGAAGCGTATCGAAATTTCTTGTGCAAGAAAGCAAATTTCCAAATCAGTTGTTTTAAATTTGGATGGATGAATCCATGGCTGGCGGTTAAACTGGATCAAGACCTGCGTCCGACCAGGCTATTCCCACAAAAATGGGAGCGCCCCGGAGAACGGGAACCGCTATATTGTCCAACCGGGGCTATCTGGATTGCACGGGTGCCTCAGCTAAAGCGAGCGAACACTTTTTACGGGGAAGGACATATATTTTATCCTCTGGACTGGAAGGCGGCGATAGATATCGATACTTATGAGGATCTGGAAATGGCCAGGGCTTTGCTTGAGAGGAAGGAAGAGTGAACATTTAAGGCTTATTCAGAAGGTGAGCGTGGAAAAATGTTAGTCGGAAAGCGAATTCTTTTACGTCCCTTAGAACGCAAAGATATTGAAAAAGTAAGAAAATGGAGAAATGATCCGGCGGTCATAGAGAATATTTTTAGTTATAATTATATCAATGACCTGCAGCAAGAGAAATGGTTTGAAAAATACAGCAATAGTGCAACCGAAGTAAGTTTTATCATCGTTTTAAATGAAGAAAGAGAAGACATTGGTGTAATCGGTTTATCCAATATCGACTTTAAAAATCAAAATGCTGTATTAAATACGATGATCGGTGAGAAAAAATACTGGAATAAAGGGTACGCCACCGAAGCGTTGAGTTTATTAGTGCACTATGCTTTCAACCAGATGAATTTAAATAGAATAACTTCCTATTTATTTGCTTTTAATAAAGCTTCAATCAGAAAAAATGAAAAAAACGGTTTTATTATTGAAGGGACAATCAGGCAAATGTGTTTTTCAGGCGGTAAGTTTCAAGATGTGATCGTGATGGGACTGTTGCGAGATGATTGGAGAAAGATGCAAGCATAAATTGTAGTGGTTATGGTTTTCTATAAATCTTAATAGCGGTTAAAGTTTACATGTCACTAAAAAATTTTTCTCCAGGAGCAAAGTATACAAAATCCAGTTCCAGTTTGTTCCATGTGATTATCCGCATCATTTTATATTTTGGGTATTTGCATTAAACCGTAGGCCACGAAGGAATAGAAAGACATAACCGCCGTTGCCAGCAGCAAGATTTGAAATATGATTTGTTTTTGCAACGATTTGCCATAACGGCCAAAGAGATAGGCGACAATGCCCAGTATGGGGAAGAGATACCTGCCCTGGGGCTGAAATGCAGATTCCCACGAAAAAAGAAAGGCCAAATATAAAATATATATTGTTAGTACAATGGTAGAAAAAACAAAGTAGCGTGCTTCCCAGCCTTTTTTCCATAAGTGTATCACAAGGAAAATGAATAAAAAGATATATAATAAAAGCATGAGCCGGTAGTAGTTGGCCGAACCAAAAATGAGCATATAGTCATATGTCCCGCAAAAAGTAAAAAATGTACCTTTATGCCAGTTATAGGGTTCCTTAAACAGCTCCAGGTAATGGACACCCCGCCTTTTTAAATTAAGGAGAGGGTCCCCTTCGCCAATAGATCTTACCGAAGGTTTTTTATCAGCATCTGCGGTTAGCTCTTGCATTTCTTTTAATTTATCATCTTTATCCGGGCCATAAATACTGTAATCGATGCCGGCTTTAATTAAAATTAATATTAAAAAAATAGAAATCATGATGGCAAACTTAATAATTAATTGCTTTCGATCTTTTCTTGTATATAAAAACCAGACCCCCCAGATTAAAAGAAAAATAAAATACAAATAAAAATTTTCTTTTGTAAAGTATAACAGCGTCACCAGGAGAATTAACGGCAGACTTTTAAAGAAGCCTTTGCTCAAAGAGGGGCTATTCAGGTATTGTTTAAAGAAGCTGTTTTCAGCAACAAGTTGGGCTGTAATCATAAATGTTAAGAACAAAGCGAAGGCATCCGCATTAACATAACTATAAATGTACCAGATTTGCGGTGTTAATAACAGGATGCCATATATCATTCTCATTCCGGATGCCATCCGGAAGGCCATGATTACCAGGATTGAAAGTAAAAAAACATTAAAAAATCTCGCGCTAATGAGTTGGTTCCCTGTAAAAATAGATATTAAGGCTGTAAATTTGCCGGCAATAAGGTAATAATAATCAGGAAGGTTTAAGCGTGACTTGCCAAAGGCTGAGTATGAATCCAGGGTCTCCGGATCCCCAATCTCAGGTGGAAGCCAGTGGTTTTTACTATAGTATTTAACCGCTTCAAAATGTACTCTTTCATCAGGATGATGATCATAGGCACTGGTTATTGCCATCGCTGCTGCCAGGACAATGACTATAACAAGCAAGAACAATAAGGTTAGGTTGAATATAAATTCCAGTTTCTTCTGATGGCGAATTTTTCTCTCTTCCGGGTATGCTATTTCCGCATTTGAGCGCATTGTCGGTTAATCAGCTCTTTTCAACATGAATATTGTAAATAGATAGATGTCGAAGCCCTTGGCAACTCTTATTGTAATTTATATCATTGCCTTCTGGACAATTCAAGTCTTACGCCGGCGGCCTGAGTCGCATAACTGCATTTTTAGAATATTTTATTGATGTATTTGGACATGTGGCCCCCTTTCGCCTTTTGCAACAACTACAAAACGTTGTATATACCGCTCCTTATGGCAGAAAAATATTTAAACATTTATGGTCAAAGAGTGATCCTCGCATCATTTAAGGCTTTTTTTTTATCTTTAAAGGTTAATTTTGCATAAATGGCGAAATCTATACACGTTTTGGCAAGATTAACCTGGCATCAGGCAGGTGGTATGAAAAAGTTGTATGAAAAAGCAATTTATAGATAAACCTGAAGATAATAATGCCCGGCCTCCTGAAACATTCTGCCAGTGGGATGATAATGACTTCGTCGAAAACTATTATTATTGGAATGTAACTGGCAGTCTGAAAGCTTTACCCATAAGAAAATCAAACTTACTTCTTTTAGCCCGGATCTTTACAGGCCATGGTGTACGTTTTTGGTTGTATGGCAAAACGTTATGGAGTATCTATAAAAACCATGATTTGCTGCCTGAAGATAAAAAGGACGAGATTGGCGTATTCAGCGAAGATCGCCATGTTGTACAGTCGATAGTATACCAGCACTTGTTAAGACAAGGGTTTGAAATTATTCGATGTAAGGCGGATGTTTTGTCAATATTAAGGAATAAGTGCTATATCAATATCATTTTTTTTAAGAAATGTGGAAGTGTTACCGGTTATAAAGACAGGTGGTTTTTTAAAAGCCATTTTGAGTCTTTTGATTCAGTAATATGGTTTAATCAAGTCTTACCTGTACCCTCAAATACAAAATTATTACTTGATATTATCAGTGGGACCTCCATCATGTCTTATGGGGCCCGTTTTATACTCCTGTTGCAGAGCCCCAAATATATTAAGTTTATGGCCTATAAAAAAATTATATATAAATTACTAAATTATTCACCCCATACTTTGCGTCTCTTACTGAATCCGGTATTCAAAACAGCGGGTTACTGCTATAGAAGGGTAACAAAAGAGCTATTTTTCTCATTATTAATTGAACCTTTGAACTCTGTTAATTGGAAATGGAGAAAACCTCATTTAGATATTATTACCAACGATGGCAAGTATAAATCAGTTGGAGCAATTATTGACTACTTAAAGGAGAACCGGCGATTGCAGCAGCTTATCGCGCAAACTAGAGAAACAAATACCGCCATGCCGTTTATTGAACCGATCAGTAAAAATAAAGTGTTCTGGCAGACGGGTAATAACTTTTTCATTTACTGTATAAAATATCAATTTCGCAAAGGTGTTCTACCATACAAGGCGGCCAATAAATATATTCAAAAGATAGGTCAACCTTTGCTTTACAGCAGTTCTTATTTTGAATCCCTCGAACCGATGTCTGATCATGAAATAAATCTTTTTTTAAAAAGAACCCCCATTGAGATTAGCGAAGGAGCATGTATTAAAGGTAAACATAGAATATTTGCAATGATTGGTAGACTGGTAGAGGGGAAAAAGTATATACCTTTTTGGGCAATATTGCACAGGCCTTTTCAGCTGGAGAGTAGAATATAGCTCTCAGGTCTATCTGAAGCGGACCTATCCTTTCCTGGTTAATTTAAATGTAGGAATATAGAGTTGTTCTAGCGAATTTATATGGCTAATGATTTGATTCTACTCATACCTGCGGTATGGTTATTAACTACCCTGACAGGCTTTGACGGAGGCTGGGGTAACGATAAGATATAGATGAGAACCGGTATAAAGATATGGCGGGCATCCTTTTATGCTGAAGCAAGCGCCTGCTTTGTGGGACAGCGCCGATCACCATAACTGGAGAAGGGTTAATCTATGGATTACAATCAGCAGTTAATTGAACACTTTAGTTCTCTGCAGATTCCGGAAAATAGAATTATAGTTATCCATGCCAGGCTAAAAAATATAAAAAACAACTTAGACCTGAGTTATGAGAGCAGTGCCAGATTAATACTTGAATGGTTTTATAATTTTTATAGGCCTAAAACAGTGCTGGTACCTTCATTTACTTATTCTTTTACCAGGTCGGGAATCTTCCACAGGGTTTTTTCCAGGTCCGAAGTGGGGCGCTTTTCTGAAGAGATTCGTAAACTTTACGGCCAGCATCGTACTCTTGACCCGATATTTAGTTTTGTTGATACTAATAAGTATCTAGACCAATATAATCTCAATTATTGCACTGCTTTTGATGAGGGAGGCATCTTTGACTTTCTGGATAAAGAAGATTGTATTATCGTCAATATTGACCTGGATCAGATTACGCAAACCCAGATTCATTATATTGAAAAGATTAACCGGGTCGATTACCGGTATGATAAATTGTTTGAAGGTGTGGTCTATTCTGATCAGCACCACTGGAAATCCATAAAATACAGGTATTTTGTGCGCGACTTGAAGCTTAATCCAAGAATGGATTATAAAAAGAGAGAACGATATCTAATTGAACGCGGTGCCCTAAATGTTTTTTCCCGCAATGGCCTGGTTATCTCCTGGATTTCGGCCAGAAAGTTGAATGAGGTAATATCGCAAGCCCTGGCCAGTGATCCATATTTTTTAATCATTAACGGTGATATTAAAGGATGACCGGACACAGCATCTATGAAATGGTAAAAAGGCTTTTTCCAATATGCCGCAGCATTACTGGAAACGGTGTTCGCCAAACTTTGCGCATTATCAAGCAATATATACCGGAAATGGAAATCGTGGAAGTGCCAACCGGGACCAGGGCCTTCGACTGGCTGGTGCCCCGGGAGTGGAATATCAGGGACGCTTATATTCTTGATCCCGAGGGCCGTAAGATCGTTGACTTTAAACAATCAAATCTCCATGTAGTAGGCTATTCGATCCCGGTTAACCGGACAATTCCTCTCTCTGAGCTGCAAGAGCATTTATATTCGCTGCCCGGGCAACCGGAGGCTATCCCCTATGTAACCTCTTATTACCGGGAATGGTGGGGATTTTGCTTAACGGAAAAGCAACGACTCAGTTTGAAGCCGGGTAATTATCATGTTTATATTGACAGTTCTCTGACTGAAGGCAGCCTTACCTATGGCGAGCTGATCCTCCCTGGGAAAACAGAAAAAGAGGTTTTCCTTTCCACCTATATCTGCCATCCATCCCTGGCGAACAATGAGCTTTCGGGCCCTTGCGTTACTACTTTTTTGGCAAGGTGGCTGTCTTCTCTGGCGCATCGAAAGTATACTTATCGCATTATTTTTATTCCGGAAACGATCGGTTCCCTGGTTTATCTTAGCAGGCACCTCCCGGTGATGCAAAAAAATATTGTGGCCGGTTTCAATGTCACCTGCGTCGGAGACAACCGGTCCTATTCGTTCCTGCCTTCCCGTTATGGCAATACTCTTGCCGATCGGGTATCATTGCATGTGTTAAAGCATATGCATCCTGATTTCATCCATTATAGTTTTCTTGACCGGGGAAGCGATGAAAGGCAGTACTGCAGCCCCGGCGTGGATTTACCTGTTGTATCAGTTATGCGAAGCAAATATGGCGCATATCCCGAATATCACACCTCCCTGGACAATCTGGAGCTGGTCAGCCCCGAAGGCTTGCAGGGAGGATATGAAGTGTTGCAAAAATGTATTGAGTGCATTGAAAGAAATGAAAAGTTGATCGTGACGGTGTTAGGAGAACCGCAGTTGGGAAAAAGAGGTTTATATCCAACGCTGAGTATTAAAAATCGCCCATCACAGGTCAAGGATATGCTTAATTTACTTGCTTATTGTGACGGGGCCAACGATTTGCTGGCTATAGCCGAGTTGATCGGCAAACCGGCCTGGGAGCTTTTTGCACTGGTCGAACTCTTAAAAGAGCATAACCTTTTACGTGAAGCTGATTAGCAGTCACCGGTATACTCCCGGATATGGCCTGGATTACCGTGATTATTGACCGTTCATGGAGCTGGTTGAGAAATACTGAGGATATCTTCCCTTTTCCCTAAATTATTCCTACCCCTTTTAATTACTGATGCCCGTGGTAGGAATATTGTAGAGAAGTGACGAAATATTTTTACCGTTGTTTTATTTTATTGACTTTATGAACGAAAAGGATTTACCACTCGCGATGCCTAGACAAAATCAAACCTTATTAATATCTTGTATCATCCCGGCATATAACGCCGCAGCATATATCGGCGATACTCTAAAAAGCCTGCTGCGCCAGACCGTATTACCGTTGGAGATTATCGCCATTGACGATAACAGTGATGACAATACCGGCGCTATCATTAATGATCTGGCTGTCAAGGCCGATGTAACAGTCCGTTTGTACACACATCCTTGCAACAAGGGTGCTTCCGCGGCGCGAAACCTGGGAGTCCTCAAAGCCAGAGGCAACTGGTTGCTGTTTATGGATGCCGATGATCTTGCCGAACCCCGTTTAATTGAATGTGCGCTAAAAAGGATTTTTGAACTTCGTGACAAATGGAAAAGACCGGTGGTGTTGGCTTACAGCCGGGTTGACCCCCTATAATTGGAGATTATCTGCGTAATAATTTTTCTACCTTAAAATTTCATTATTTTTCATACCTAACCAACCCAATTACAAGTTTAGCTGTCTTCCTCATGGCGTCAAGGGCAAGGGCTAAAGCCTGC
>JAKPEE010000125.1 GCA_029552125.1 Bacillota bacterium
CCACTTCTATTGCCACCCTTTTTCCTCCCCGTATAGCCTTTTTCGTCTCTTCTGACTATACAGGTTGTTTTATTAGAAGTGGATCACTTTTTTCCTGGCGTTTCAATTAATTTTGGATCACTTTTATTGTAGCGTTTATAACAATTTCGCTATTCAATCACGACAGCACCGATAAAGATAACCTGATCTTTATAGGCCATACTTCTTTTGGTACGCCTGTTTATGTGAATAAACGTGTAGCCCAGGCTGACAGACGTATTTTAACCGGCAGTGTAGTGCATCATTTTTTTGCTGGTTACGGGGGAGGAAGGAAAGCCTTAATACCCGGTGTGGCCGGTTACGAGACGATCAGAAAAAACCACAGCTTGATGCTTGATGAGCGGTCCCGCATCGGCAAGCTAAAAGATAACCCCTTGCATGAAGATCTACTGGAGGCAGCGCAAATGGTCGGCTGTGATTTTTTGCTGAATACTGTTCTGAATGAACAAAAAGAAATTTTGGGTTTTTTTGCAGGAGATATGATCAAAGCTCACCTGGCAGCCTGCACTATGGTAGACAGGGTGAATGGTGTGGAAATAAAATATCTTGCTGACGTCGTGATAGCCAGCTGCGGTGGATACCCTAAAGATATTAATTTGTACCAGGCACATAAAGCTCTCTATAACGCTATGCAGGCTTTGAAACCGGGAGGCCAGGTGATTTTTCTGGCGGAATGTACCGAAGGGGTCGGCTCAGACACTTTTCAAGAATGGGCCCACAAATTTGGCTCGCTTCATCAACTGGAAGAAGCAATTCGCCGGGAATTTGTTTTGGGTGGACATAAAGCTTATACCCTGTCCAGGCTTTTACAGAGAGGCACGGTCTATATGGTTTCCGGGTTAAGCCCACAAAAGGCCCGCCTTTTTGGCTTTGTACCTGTTGCATCGCTTGATGAAGCCTTAGAAATGGTTTATGGCCATAACCGTAGCAAATTAACTTATATAATTCCACAGGGTTCGCTTGTTGTACCCCGCTTGCAAGGCAGCTAATATGAAAGATGCAGTAGTTTAGTAAAGCCTTTAGCAGAGAGGTGCTCTCGTTTATGCTAGTCGGAGGTCAGTGCAGGTTGCTCTTGCCCGGCAGTTCTGTTTTCGGCGGTGGGGGCAAACCGGTTGGTCCCCCACACGCCGGCCAGGATTAAAGCCGCGCCCAGGAGATGAAACCAGGAAAGCTCTTCATGCAGCAGAAACACCCCCGCGGCCATGGCGATGACTGTTTCCAGGTTGGAAAAGATAGCGCTCTGGGTTGCCGTGATGCGCGACAGGGAGTAGTTAATCAAAAAGAAGGCCACCACCGATGACAGCACCCCGAGGTATAAAATTACAGGCCATATATGCAGCAGGGGCTGAAAATAGTGGTTCACCCGGCCGGCGGCGGCATGCTGGATCAGGGCGATACCATTGAAAACCAGGGCCCCTGTTGCCATCATGGCCCACGTTAACTGTAACGGAGAATACTTGCGGGCCGCGTGCCTTGAGGCGATGTGGTAGCAAGCCCCCGCGAGGACAGTACCCAGCAGTACCGGTATGCCCGGCGATGCGGTCCCCACGGTTCCGCGTCCTTCCATGATCACCATAAAGATAACCCCACCTACAGAGATCAGAATAAAGAGCCATTGGATCCGGGAGGGATACTCCTTGAGCAGCAATGCGGACAGGATTGCCACAAAAATGGGAATTACCGCCATGATGATCCCCGCCTGGGAGGCCGAGGTCAACTGAATGCCGATGGTTTCGCCGGGAAAGTAAAGTACCGGCATTAAAAGCAACAGCGGTAACAAGGCCTTGATATCCGCCAGGCTGATTTTAAACCTGATCAGCCCCACCAGCCGGAGCAAGGCCAGCACCGCGGCAGCCACGGCAAAGCGGAGGCCGAGAAGGTGAAAGGGATCGATATGCTCCAGGGCACCGCGCACGACCATGAAAGATAGCCCGAAGATGGTCGAAAACCCGATTCCGGCGAGATACGGTTTATAGTGCATGGTCAGTCAGTCACCTTTTCTCTGTTTTTCTTCTCTGTTAAACCTCACTGCACACTTCCTTAAGTTTCGCTAATTTATTTACAACACCTGCCGAAATCTTTCCGGCCAATAATGCTTTTTGCCGCAGGCGGCACTATCGCCCTGCGGGCCACACTGCCCGGCCCGGAATGGCCCATTTGAGATCTATTTTTCAGGGGACTGTCTATTACGCCCTCCGGTAGCGGGGAAATCCCTTTTCACTCCATGGGCGCGCTGCAAGCGGAAACGGGTGTAAAAAAATAGCGATCTGTATTAAACCGGATCAACCGGGAGCGCTACAAATACTGGATCGCTGTCCGCGTTTTTTCCCCTAAATACCTCCAGGCCTCCTGTTTTTTATCCGCCTTTCTGAGCCGCAAATGCTGATCTGTTTCTACAATTTTGGAATAGGTAGAATTTTTAAAACATTTTTGAGAGAGTTGAAATATATTAATAGAATAAATAGCCTTTTAAGGGGGTCTGGTGCGGGAGCATGGGCGCAGCAAATATTTATCTGTCAAAACCCTGGTGCCGCTTTTATCCGGAAGGGGTGCCCGAACTTATTGATTTGCCCCGGGTGGCCATTCCTGACCAGTTTGACCGGATGGCCGGCCGGTTCGGCAACCGCACGGCTGTCTATTTTTACGGCCGTAAAATTAAATACAGCGAATTGAAAAAAGAAGTACACCGGTTCGCAGCCTCGCTGCACCGCCTCGGTATAAAAAAGGGGGATCGGGTAGCCCTCTACCTGCTCAATACGCCCCAGTTCATTATCGCTTACCTTGCTATTCTGAAAGTAGGCGCTGTGGTCACGCCCATCAGCCCCGTCTATACCAGCGCCGAAGTAAAACACCAGTTGACGGACAGCGGGGCCGAAGCCATCGTCTGTCAGGACATCCTTTATGACAATGTGCTCAAAACGGGGCTAAAGCTTCAGGCCGCTATTATTACGGAGATTGCCGGGTACCTGCCGCCCTTAAAAAGGGCGCTCGGAAAAAGTATTATTAGCCGGGTGGCCCGGGATATTGAAATTCCGGCCATTGATATCCGCTACGGGGAAGGGGTCTACCGCTTCCAGGAGCTGCTGCGCACGGATGCTTCACCCCCGCCGGTGGAAATTGACCCGCTCAGCGACCTGGCGGTCCTCCCTTATACCGGCGGAACCACCGGCCCGCCCAAGGGAGTTATGCTGACCCATTACAATCTCATCGCCACCCAGATGCAGACTACCGGCTTCTGGCCGATCATGAAAGAGGGGAAAGAGGTGATCATCGCCTTTTTGCCTTTCTACCATATTTACGGGCAGATCGTGGCCATGATTAACGGGCTTTTCTTGGGCGCGGAGATTGTTCTTTTTACCACGGCCGATTTTGACGACATTATCTACAGCATCGATAGCCGCCGGGCGACCTTGCTTTTTGGAGTGCCCACCTTTTTCGAGTATCTCAAGGAATATGATAAAACGGACAGGGCCGACTGGCGGCGCCTTAAGCTGATTACCTGCGGCGCCGACACCCTGCATGGAAAAACCGTGGCCAGTTGGGAAGAGCGCACCGGTACCAGCATCATGGAAGGCTACGGCATGACCGAAACCACGGCGGTCTCCCATGCCAACCCCCTCGGCCGAAACCGGGCCGGTTCTTTCGGCGTGCCCGTACCCAACGTGGAGGCGGCCATTGTCGATCCTGATACCGGCGAGTTCTGCCCGGTTGGCGAGGTGGGCGAGCTGATCTTAAGCGGTCCCAACATCACCTCCGGCTACTGGAACAATCCCGCGGAGACGGCCCGTGTCTTCGTGGAGCTGGAGGGGCGGCGCTGGTTGAAAACGGGGGACCTGGTGCGCATGAACGAAGAAGGCTACTTTTATTTTTACGACCGCAAGCGCGACCTGATCAAGTACAAAGGTTACTCCATCTTCGCCCGCGATATTGAAGAATACCTCTACCGGCATCCGCAGATTAAGGCTGCCGGCGTCATCGGCGTCCCCGACCGCAAGGTAGGCCAGTTGATTAAAGCCATCGTGGTGCTGGAGAACGAGGCCCGGGGCAAAATTTCCGCGGAAGAGATCAAAGAGTTTTGCCGGCAGGGCCTGGCCCACTACAAGGTGCCCAAGATCATCGAGTTTCGCGGCGAGCTGCCCCAGACGGACGTGGGCAAAATTTCGCGCCGTGAATTGCGTGAAGAATTGGAGGAAGTGGAATGACGGCGCCATTTTTTCAAGTAGAACAGTTGACCAAGAAATTTGGCGGCCTGACGGCGGTTAACAATATCTCTTTCACGGTGCAGCCGGACGAAATGGTCGGGTTAATCGGGCCCAACGGCGCCGGCAAGAGCACCCTGGTCAAGCTGATCATGGGTATCCTCAAGCCCGACCGCGGCTCCATTCGCTTTAAGGGGAAAGAGCTGCGCGGCCAAAATCCCTGGGATATTGTGAACCGGGGGATCGCCGGCACTTTTCAAAACACCCGCCCCTTTCGCCGGCTGCCGATTATCGCCAACGTGATGGTCTCCTGTCTCGCGCCCCGGGGCCGCCGCCGCGGCGAATGGGTCAAGCGCATCGAGGCCAAGGCCAGGGATGCCCTGGAGTTTGCCGGGATTTCCGACCTGGCCCTGGAGCCTGCGGCCCATCTTTCCCACGGCGACCTGAAGCGCCTGGAGATTGCCCGGGCTATCGCCACCGATCCGGAGCTGCTTATTCTCGACGAGCCTTTCGGCGGACTCAACCCGGTGGAAACAGAGCTCCTGGCCAAATCGATCCGCCGGCTGCACCGCGGCGGCCGCTTCGGCCGGCTGCACAGCGAAGGTATGGCCATGATCATTATCGAGCATAAATTGAGCGAGCTGATGAAGATTGTGGACCGGGTGATCGTGCTGCACTTCGGGGAGATCATTGCCGCCGGCACGCCCCGGGAGATCGTGAAGAACCCCGCCGTAATCGAAGCTTACCTTGGAGAGGAAGGGGCTTAACCATGCTCGAGGTGAAAAACCTCACGGTCTGTTACGATACAGCGATGCTGTTAAACGAGGTCAGCCTCAAGGTAAACCGGGGCGAGCTGGTCGGCCTGGTCGGGCCCAACGGGGCCGGCAAGACTACTTTAATGCGCGCCATCAGCGGGCTGGTGCTGTGGGAGCGGCAGATGAAGCGGGGCACCCGGGCCGGCAACATTACTTTAACCGGAGAGGTCTATTTTCAAGGGCAGCGCATCGATGGCCTGCCGCCCCACCGCATTGCGCGCATGGGGCTGGTTCTCTGCCCGGAAAGGCGCCGCCCTTTCAGCGAGCTCTCGGTGGAAGAGAACCTTAAAGCCGGCGCCTACCGCGTGCGCGGCCGCCGTGCATACCGCGACACCCTGGAGCTGGTGTACCAGATGTTTCCGGTCCTGCAAAAAAGGGCGCGCCAGGTTTCGGCCACCCTCTCCGGCGGGGAGCAGCAGATGCTGGCCCTCGGGCGGGCTTTAATGACCCGGCCGGTGCTGCTCTGCATTGACGAGCCGTCCACCGGTTTATCGCCCCTGATCAAGGGGGAGCTTTTTGCCAAGATCGGCGAGATCAACAGAAGCGGCATTACCATGCTGCTGGTGGAGCAGGATGTCAGGCAAACCCTGGCCATGGCCGGGCGCAGCTATATCCTTTCGCACAGTAAAATCGTGGCCCAGGGGAAAAAAGACGAATTGATGGCGGATGAGACCATCCGCCAATCTTACCTCGGCCTCTAACCGGCCTGGATAAAGGAGTGAGAAAAACAGGTGCTGGCAAACATTCTGGTAACCACCCTGGTCAACGGCGCCGCCTACGCCATGCTGGCGGTGGGATTTTCGCTGATTTTCGGGGTGGGGCGCATCATTAATCTAGCCCATACCGCCTACTACATGCTGGCCGGTTACTCCATTTTTACCCTGGTCAGGGTGGCCGGCCTGGCTTACGTTCCGGCCATGGCGCTTTCCATCCTCCTGGTGACGGTGGTGGCCGTTCTTTGCTACAAGCTGCTCATCGACCCCATGCGCGAGCACGAGACCACGGTGCTGATCATCACCATCGCCCTGGCCCTGGTTTTCCAGGAGTTGATGCTGAAATATTTCGGGGGGCATTTTCGCAGCGTCCCCGGTGTGGCCGAAGGATCCCTGTCCATCCTCGGGGTCCAGGTGACCAGGCAGCAGGCCATCACCTGCGCTGTCCTGGCGGTGATCCTGGCCGCGGTGTGGCTGCTGCTGCACCGCACCCGCTTCGGCCTGGCCGTCCGGGCCACGGCCCAGGACATGGAGGCGGCCAACCTGATGGGCATGGATGTTTCCCGCATCGCCACGCTAACCGCCGCCGTATCGGCGGCGCTGTCGGCGGCGGCGGGAGCGCTGGTGGCCCCGCTCAATATCCTGGAGCCGCACATGTGGCTGAACCCGCTGACCATTATCCTGGCCATCATCGTTCTGGGCGGCATGGGCAGCATTAAAGGCAGCATCTACGGGGCCGCCATTATCGCCCTGAGCGAGTCCCTGGTCATCTTTTTAATCCCCCAGGGTTCATTCTTGAAAGGGGCTTTTTCCCTGCTGATCATGATTATTGTCTTGCTGATCCGGCCGGAGGGGCTGTTTGGCGTGGCGCTGGAGGGTGAGCGATGATCCGGGTGTGGCTGCTCCGTCTCTATCGCGATTTTAAAGGGGATATCCTGGCCCTGCCGGGGCGAACGCTGGCCTGCCTGGCCGTCCTGGCCCTGTTCATCGCTCCCCTGTTCATCAGGGACACCTATATCTTGCGCATCATCACTTTAACGGCCGTTTACGCCGTCTTCGCCGCAAGCTGGGATCTTCTTTCCGGCTACGTGGGCCAGCTTAATCTCGGCCATGCTCTCTTTTTCGGGGTGGCCGCCTATACTTCGGCCATGTTGAACCTCCACCTGGGGCTGCCTCCGGTTCTGACCATCCCCCTGGGGGCGCTGGCCGCCGTTATGGCGGGGCTGGTGGTCGGCATCCCCTGCCTGCGCCTGAAGGGGCAGTACTTGAGCCTGGCCACCCTGGCCTTTCCGATCATCCTGAAGGGGCTGGTCTATCTTTTTAAAGAGTACACCGGGGGTGAACTGGGCATCTCCGGCATCAGCCGCCTGGCCGGCAGCCGCCTGGTGGAATGCTATATCGCCCTCGCTCTGGGGGCCGTTCTCTGCTTCCTGATCTGGAAGATCACCGACTCCAACCTGGGCTTAATCTTTCACGCCATCAGGGAGGATGAAATCACGGCGCGCGCCTCCGGGATCAACACCACCGCCTACAAGCTGCTGGCCTTCTGCTTAAGCGGCCTTTTTGCCGGGATCGCCGGCGGTTTTTTCGCCCACTACATGCGCCTGGCCGGTCCCTTTACCCTGGACGTTTTGCTTTCCTTCCAGGCCATCATCTGGACCATTTTTGGCGGCATTACCACCATTTACGGCTCCGTGGCCGGGGTGATTATCCTGTTCCCGTTAATGGAAATTTTGCGGGCCTTCCCCGAAATTCGGATGCTTCTTTTCGCGGCGGTAATCGTAATCGTGCTGCGTTTCATGCCCGAAGGGGTGGTGCCCTGGTTCCTGGACCGGGTGGAGAAAGAGTGCCCGCGCTGCAAAGAGCGCAATGCTTTTACCCGGACACGCTGCCGCGTATGCCGGGTTTCTTTGAGTGAAAGGGAGGTGAGAGCCAGGACGACAACCCGGGCTTAAGAAAGGTGGATTTTAAGATTGCGCATATGGATCAATTAACTGAAGGGGGTTTGCTTCATGAAAACCAGGTGGGCGGTTGCGGCGGCGCTGATCTTGCTCTGCCTGGGTGCCGCCCTGGTGGCGGGGTGCGCCCGGGAGGAGGCGGAAGAAAGCCGGGTGATTAAAATCGGCGTGGCCGGGCCGATGCAGTTTGTACACGGCCAGCATCACTGGCTGGGGGCGGAAATGGCCGCCGAAGAGATTAATGCCGCCGGCGGGATCAAGGTGGGGGACGAGTATTACCTCGTGGAGCTGGTGAAGATTGACACCAACGAACTGCTCAGCGTTGAAGACGCCACCAACGCGGTGGAGCGGGCGCTGGCCCAGGACAACATCGATCTGCTGGTGGGGACCATTCGCACCGAGGCGGCTGTGGCCATCCAGGAGCTGATGATGGATAATGAAAAAATCTTTATCACCTGCGGCGCCTCGTTAAAGCAGATGGCCGACAAGGTCGGCCAGGATTACGAGCGCTACAAGTACTGGTTCCGGGTCACCCCCCTCAACGGAGAGCTGCTGGCCCGGGCCTCGCTGATCCTGCTGCAATATGTGGGCCAGGTGATGAAAGAAGATCTCGGGCTGGAAGCGCCGAAGGTGGCGGTGGTGTGCGAGGAAGCGGCTGCCGGTGATGCCCTGGCGGCGGCAGCGCAGCAGGTTATCCCCTCTTTCGGCATGGAGCTGGTCGGAATCTGGCGCCCTTCGCCCCAGGCTACGGATATGACCGCCGAGCTGACGGCCATCCGCGGCGCGGGCGCGCAGATCATTTACACTTACCTTTCCTCGGCAGCCGGGGTAACCTATGCCAAGCAGTGGGGCGAGCTGCAGATACCGGCGGCGTCGGTGGGCATTAACGTGGAATCCCAGGCCATGGGCTTCATGGAGGCCACCGACAACTACGGCGACTTTGAATGTTCGCTGAACACCTATGCTCTCGTGGAGATCACCGAGAAAACGGTGGACTGGTATAACCGCTTCACCGAAAGGGCGGGGGAGTTTCCCACTTATAACGCCGGCACTTACGATGCCATCAATATTTACCGGGAAGCCGTGGAGCGGGCCGGGACCCTGGAGACCGATGCCGTCATCGCCGAGCTGGAGCAAACGCGCCATACTTCGGCCGCCGGCGTCCAGGTTTTCGACGAGAATCACGACGTGATCTGGGGACCGGGATATGCGACCGCCGTGGGCACACAGTGGCAGAATGGCGAGCTTAAATGCGTCTGGCCTTACAACTGGGAAGGCATCACCTATCCCGGCACAGTCAGATACCAGATCCCGCCCTGGGTGGCCGAGGCGCTGCAATAGGGCTTTCGGGAATCCGGCTTATCACCTGTTCCCGGCCGTCCGCAGCCGGGAACAGCTTTTATATGGCAAAAATTCCGTATTAACCCCTGTTATTCGGGCATGCTAGTGCTGTATCGAGTAATCTCCTCTATCTACCCGCGCTCTAGATGGTTGCTAAAGGGTTTAAGTTTTTGCATCCCTGCCCGGGCTAATTCCCTCTCCCCTGGTGCAGATTCTGGCCCAACCCGGGTAGCGCGAAGAAAAAGAGTGATCACGCACCGAAAGTCGGGGCTGTCCCAAAAGTGGTTTAGCCAGGCTAAAGATTGCAACTTGCCGGGAAGATGTGGAGGGGGTGGAGACCCGCCTCTTGCGTATGTCATCCTGAGCGCAGCGAAGGATCTCCAAATCGGGCTGTTGCCATCAACAATGAGAGATCCTTCGGGCTTCGCCCTCAGGATGACAACAAAGAACTCGGGATGACATCAAGGGGCTGCCCTTTTGAGACAGCCCTGATTTTGGGGGATTTTCAATACCGGCAAATCCTGCAAATTCTATCACAACCTTTCGCCGGTTTGGAGGGGAACAACGTGGAACAAAAAAATGAAACCTGGAGTCAACCGCCGCAGCCTTACTGGATCGCCTCCACCGAATCCACCAGCTACCCTGCCCTGGACCAAGATGTCAAGGCTGACGTGGCCATAATCGGGGGCGGGCTGGTGGGCATTACGGCGGCTTACCTGCTGAAGCGGGAAAACCTGAGGGTGGTCGTTGTGGAAGCCGACCGCATTATCCAGGGGGCCACGGGGCATACCACGGCCAAAATCACTGCGCAGCATGCTCTCATCTACCACAAGCTGATTCAGCATCTGGGCATGGAAAAAGCCCGGCAGTATGCCGAAGCCAATGAATATGCCATTAATTTTTTGGAGGAACTGATCCGGGAAAAAGAAATTGACTGTGATTTTTCCAGGCAGGAAGCTTATGTCTATACCCAATCGGATCAATATATTCAACAAATCGAAGACGAGGTGAAAGCTGCTTCAAACCTGGGACTCAAAGCCGTCTACCTGGAAGAACTTCCCCTTCCCTTTGCGATTAAGGCGGCTGAACGCTTTGACGGCCAGGCCCAGTTTCATCCCCGCAAATACCTGCTGGCCCTGGCCAAAGATATTCCCGGCGACGGCAGCCATATCTTCGAGCAGACCAGGGCGGTAGATTTTCATGAAGGCCGGCCCTTTACCGTAATCACGGAAAAAGGGCATAAGGTTGTGGCAGACAGTGTTATTCTTGCTTCTCACTTTCCCGCTTACGGCGGCAACGGCTATTACTTTGCCCGCATGTACCCGGAAAGATCATACGCCCTGGCTATAATCGCTCAAGAAAAATACCCCGGGGGCATGTACATTACGGCAGAGGATCCCGGAAGGTCCTTAAGGTCTACCCCTTACCAGGACGGAGAGTTGATCATTGTGGGGGGCGAGCACCATAAAACCGGCCAGGGCCCGGCCACGGATACCCATTACCGCAACCTCTCCCAGTTTGCCCGGCAAACCTTCACGGTTACCGATATGCTCTACCGCTGGTCCACCCAGGATTATACCACCCTGGATGAGATTCCTTACGTGGGCAGGATCACGGCGAAAACTCCCAACGTCTACGTGGCCACCGGTTTCCGGAAATGGGGCATGACCAACGGCACCGCCGCCGCCATCCTGTTAAAAGACTTGATCGTCAAAGGGGAAAGCCCCTGGGCGCCCGTCTATGACCCCTCCCGCTTCGAGGCCGATCCCATGATCAAGAAGTTTATCACCACCAATGTAAATGTGGCCGGGCAAATGATTGGGGGCAAGTTGAAATCAGTGCCCAAAGATGTGGAACTGGCGCCGGGAGAAGCAAAGGTAGTCGACCATGACGGCAATAAAGTAGGCCTGTACAGGGATAACAAGGGCAAAGTGCATGCCGTGGATATTACCTGCACGCACATGGGCTGCGAGCTAACCTGGAACGCGGCGGAGCTGTCCTGGGACTGCCCCTGCCACGGCTCCCGCTTTACTTACGAAGGAAACATTATCGAAGGCCCCGCCCTGAAAACCCTCCGATCAGGTGGTGACAGGTTAAATCCCTAAATACGGGGGCTGTCCCGAAAGGGCAGCCCCTCCGTTTTTCGAATCAATCCAGGTGTGAATTCAGATCGCTTTTCTGCTGCAGCGCATGGTGCAGGGAAAATATAAATTATGTCGAATTTTAATAAATATCAGGAGGTTCCCCCTAAGCATCACTTTAACAACCAGGAGTTTGTTAATGAAAAATCGCTTGATGAACTTTCTGAGGATGTTGCCGATCATAAAGCAGTATTACGATTAGCAAAGATTGCGCTTGACGGGTCCCGGCCTGCAGAAGGAGGAGCAATGAAGAACGTTTTAAACTCACTTCCTTTTCCAGCTATTTATTGGTCGGCATTAGAACCCGGCCCGTGTCTAAACAAGCCTGCTTATGCAATTCTAAATAGCAATGACATTGTGGCCGCTTTCGTGGATAAATTAAAAGAGCAAGTGAATAAAGAAGCAGAAGAAAATGACACTTTTTTCACCTGCAAAATCATTACTATTAACGGCAGAGAATTATTAACCTCTCTATATAAAATTAACAAAAATGAATACCTGGCGCTGCTGCAGGATATTGAACAATATGGTGATGTTTGGAAAAACAGCCTGATCATCAAATCGATAATTCGTGAACATTATAATGTCCTCGACGATATCCATGACGCTGTTGTGGTAGCAGATAAGGATGGAGTAATTTTACATGCGAGCGAATCATTTAGCAGGTGGTCCGGTGTGGACGGCCAGGATATAATCGGGAAAAACGTTTACCAAATGGAGGCGGAGGGAGTATTCATTCCCTCTGCAACCGCCAGGGTTATTAAAGAAAAACGGAAAGTAACCATACTGCAAAGAAATAAATTTAACCGTGAACTGGTAGTAACCGCTGTACCTGTTTTTGGCAAGGATGGGGAGATCGACAAGATAGTAAGCTTTTCAAGGGACATTACGGATTTCTTGCAACTTAAGGATCAGTATGCCATCCTTGAGGGTAAAATTAAACGTTATCAGGCGGAAATAGATGAGTTAAAGAGTAAAAATCTTGATTTCCCCAATGTTATTGGCCGTAGCCAACCAATACAGGAGCTATTAAAACAGATTAATAAGGTAGCGTCTACAGATGCCAGTATTTTGCTGACGGGAGAAACAGGTGTTGGTAAAAGTATGTTTGCCAAGATCATCCATTCCCGCAGCAGCCGCAGTAAAGGACCCTTTATCGATATTAATTGCGGAGCCATACCGGAGAACCTGTTGGAATCCGAATTGTTTGGCTATGAAAGTGGGGCTTTTACCGGTGCCAAGAGCAAGGGTAAAATCGGTTTGATTGAATTGGCCCAGGATGGAACCCTTTTTTTGGATGAAATTGCCGAACTGCCATATAATCTTCAGGCAAAGCTTTTAAAGGTCTTGGAAGAAAAGACCTTTATAAGGCTGGGGGGAACAAATAAAATCAAAATAAACTTCAGGCTCATCTCGGCCACCAACCAAAATATAAAGGATATGATTAGTAAAAAACTATTTAGAGAAGACCTGTACTACCGGTTAAATGTAGTGAGTATGAATATTCCCCCCCTGAGAGAACGTAGAGACGACTTGTTTCCGATGATTATGCACTTTGTTGAAGCATTTAACAAGTTATACGACAAGGCCAAGTCACTGTCACCTTCAGTGCTTGACTTGCTGCTGGCCTATGATTGGCCGGGGAACGTGAGGGAACTGGAGAATGTCATTGAAAGATTAATTGTTACTACTGAAGGTGACTTGATTACGGAAGAGCAGCTACCCGCAAACATAAAGAATGGTAGCACTAGATTATTCAATACCGGAGGCACCTTAAGAGAAGTATTACAAAATACGGAAAAATATATGGTGGTTGAAGCTTACAATAGATATAAAACAACTGTAGCGGTGGCTAAAGCTCTGGGCATCAGCCAGCCCTCCGCTGCCAGGAAGATAAAAAAATACTGCACGCAACTATTCACAAATGTATAGTGTCTATTTAAAAATGAATAGTTTGCTCCTGTTATATGTATTAATGAGGCCCCTTAAAAGGGGTCTTTTTGTTGGGATATCTGCCTTAAGGTTTGGCATTGCATTTGCAATAATAATTGAGTAAAGCGTGATTTTTCTATAAAAAGGATAAGGGGTACTTGGTCAATCACCGGAAGGTGCTCCTCCTTGCTAATATACAGCCGGGTAGTTAGATTTTGCTGCAACTAGAGGTGATAATATAAAGCAGGATTTTCAGGACAGGGATTTCGTTCTAGGGAGGTGAGCATCGAATGACTGTATGCTCTACCTGAGTAAGCTTATAAAAACAACCAAATCAAAAAGAAAGGATGAAGTAAATGAGGGCTATTGATGCTGTTATAGTGTTATTATATATGGTTGCTATGCTTGTGATTGGATTCCTTGTGAAAGAGCGAACTAAATCGCTGGAAGGTTACATTCTGGGCGGCCGCAGGTTTACTACCTTTGTCCTTGCCGCAACTTTCATGGCTTCGCTGACCGGGGCGGGTATGACCGTTGGCAGCAGCGGCCAGGCGTACCAGGTAGGGGCGGCCATGATGTGGAACTATTTAGGTTATGCTATCGGTTTTATTGTCTTTGCCTTTGTAGCCAAGCGGGCCCGTGAAGTAGGTGGACGTTCTCTGGTTGAAGTAATATCAGGCCGCTATGGCAACGTGGCCAGGTTCTGTTCAGCAGTTGTAGCCATACTTTATACGGTTACTCTGGTTGGCTATAGTATCATGGCTATCGGCAGCATTCTCACTTACACAGGTATTAATATCACCAGAGAGACGGCTATTGTCATTGTCGCCGTGGTTACCATAATCTACACCGCCATGGGCGGCCTCTGGGCTGTGGCGATTACCGATGTGGCGCAATTTATTATCATGCTAATATCCATTGTTATTGTCGCGCCAATCGTAGCGATTAAGACGGCCGGAGGATATGGCGCGGTTACAGCCGCAGCGTCAGCAGCAGGTATCGAGATGTGGAACCCAATTCCGGGAGTTCCTTTTTCACTGGCCCTGACCTGGTTCCTTTTAGTTTTTCTGGCCACCCCGGGAGATCCGACGGTGCCCCAGCGCATGCTGGCGGGAAAAGATGATAAACAGACCAGGGACGGCATGATTTGGGCTGGTATTTTTGCTTTGGTATATGGGGTTGCCCTGTTGATTACCGGAGTAGCGGGCAGAGCAATTTTCCCGGATCTGGTTGCTGAGTATGGAACGGCTGAAGCCATATTACCTGTAGTATTTATGAAAGTATTCCCGCCGGTTTTATCAGGCTTGGCCATATCCGGTTTGCTGGCTGCGATTATGTCTACCATTGACTCCATGCTTCTGGTGGCCGCTATTGGCGTCGCCTATGACATTGGAAAAATATTTTTCCCCAATGCAAGTGATAAAAGTTACACCAATGCCGTTAAGTATTCCGTGGTTGTCCTCGGTTTAGTGGCCATGGTTATCGCCATGTATATCGAAGCAGTATTCGGCGCCATGCTTTTTGTATTTTCACTTACCGGTGCCGCGCTGGTTATCCCGTTTATGGCCACTTTGTACTGGAAACCCTCAACCTCCTGGGGGATCACGGCGGGGATTATATTCGGCGCGATCGTATCCCTTGGGCAGTTTTTCAGCGGAGTCTATCTCATTGGCGGGGATCCGGTCTATGCAGGCATGATTGCCTCCGCGTTAGGGATCATTATCGGCACCGCTGTTCAAAGAATGATGAGAAGGGAAGCAAGTGCTGCTTAGCGGGTGTTGCTTCATTAATGTGCTCAGTTGATTAGACTGGTGCAGGAAGAAGATTAGAGCAAAAGCTTTGGTTTAGGGTATCCATGGGGGCTTGGAAAGGTTTACTTTTCAGGCAGGGGCTGCGCCGGCGGAAGAGGGCTGCAGCGGCAGGGCTTCCGCCGGCGGTAGAAACTATAACTATTGGGGGAGTGTTTATCGGATAAGCTGTTGCGATGGATTAATAAAAAAAACCAGGTAGAAATAGGAGGCATAAAGATGGCAAACCAGATCCTGGATAATCTTAAAAAAGCGGTACTTGAATGTGATGCCCAGGGTGCATCAAGCTGGGCGGCCAAAGCCGTAGAAGAAAAAGTGGATTTGCTCAAGGCT
>JAKPEE010000145.1 GCA_029552125.1 Bacillota bacterium
ACAGGACTACAATTACTATCTGGCGAATCTTAAACATGGATGAGACCTCTTCTCCTTTCTTGGGAGTTCGGCTGAGTCACCGATAGAGGTCTCATTCTCTATTCAACCCCTATTCACCTACTAAAAATGTACACAACCCCTTAACGGGCATTGAGGTGATCAGCAACGCCGTGCCTTCATTCCGTGAACCCCGGCAAAGAAACGCAAAGCATGTGCTTTTTATCCTGGCAGGCATCATCATTTTCATCTTCGGAGGCTCCGTACTGCTGGTAACCTTTCTGAAAATCATTCCCCTGGCCGGGGCTACCGTCATTTCACAGATGGGCAAGGCCATTTTCGGCGAAGGTTTCATGTTTTATATACTCCAGTTTGCCACTTCCCTGATTCTACTGCTTGCCGCCAACGCCGCCTACAACGGTCTGCCCACCTTGCTGGCCATATTATCTGCAGACGGCTACCTGCCCCGGCAATTCATGCAGAGGGGAACCAGGCTGAGCTTTTCCAACGGCATTATGTTTATTTTTTTCGCGGCAGGGCTGCTGCTGATAATCTTTCGGGCCAGCACCCACTATTTGATTCCCCTCTATGCGGTCGGCGTATTTCTCTCCTTCACCCTGTCGCAAGCCGGGATGGTGATTCGGTTTTTAAAATTCAGGCAAAAAGGATGGAAACATAAACTGGTCATCAACGGCTTCGGTGCTTTAATGACCGCTACCGGCACAGCGATTGTGTTCCTGACGAAATTTGCGCAGGGAACATGGCTGCTTGCCGTGATTATACCGATTATTTGCGCCGTGATGATGCGGGTCGAAAAGCATTATCAGTTCATCAGAAGCCAGTTGCAGGTAGATGATTTTATGGCTCATTACCATAAAAGTGTCAGCCGGGATACCAACCTGTGCATTGTTCTGATCAGCTCCATGAGCCGATCGGCGCTTAAACTGCTTAATTACGCCAACTTGATGACCTCCAACGTGGTCGCCTTGCACATTTCCACCGACGACCAGCACAGCGAACAGCTAAAAACAAAATGGCTGGAAACTGGAATCGATGTGCCGCTGGAGATTATCAATGCCCCCTACAGGGATATCCTCGAGCCGCTGGAGGAATACATCAGCCGGAAAGAGTCAAATCTAAGGCCCGGCGATACCATTTCGGTGGTGATGGCCAGGTTTATTGAGGAGCACTGGTATGACTACCTGCTGCATAACCAGACTACCTATTTTATTGAACGAAAGCTGAGTACCCATAAAAATGTGGCCACAATCATTGTTCCCTATATCTATAAACTAAAAATGTAGTTCCTCCCCTAAAATAATAACCCAGGGATATTGACGCTTCTCCCTGACAACCTCAAATCGGCTTCTCCCCGCGCCTGCAATCCTATGAAACCCGGATTGACAAACCGGTGGACCCGATGGGGATAGTGGAAAAAATGAGGTATATGCTTTCGCTGAAAGACGCGGGGATGGACTCTCAATATGCTGTATCCCCGATCCGGGTGAGGAGATAATTTTCAGCAGCAGTGATATCGGGGTCTTCACCCCGGATAACCCCGTCCCGGGTCAACTCCACTAGAATATGCGGATGCAAGCCAATCCCTTCGATTGGCGTTCCGTCGTTACGCCTGAAATCGCCGGTGGAAAAGCGGGCACCGCCCCCGCGCAGGACAAAATAGAGCGGGTTGCCGCTGGAGCCCGCGGTCGGGCGGCCGACTAAAACTGCTCTCTCTGCATCCTTCAGGGCCACGACAAAGTTTTCCGCTGTGCTCATGGTAAAAACATCGGTCAGCAGCGCCACCGGTCCGGTATAAGTTTCCCCGCGGGGCTTAACTTGGTAGCGGTAGGTCCGGGCCCAGCCTCGCACCGGCAGCGGCACGGTATAATATTCTTTCCCGTAAACAAAGGGTTCTGCCAGCAGGCGCCCGGCGATTTGATCGGAGATTAGCGTACTGCCCCCGCCGTTTTTGCGCAGGTCGATAATCAGCCCGGGCACACCGCGCAAACTATCAAGGGCAGCGTCAAATTGCGCCACGAGGTCGACGCCTCTTCCGGCGCCAAAGGTGGGGATTTCAATCAAACCGATCCCCGAACCAAGTAGTTTTCCCGTAATGATTGGGCTGTCCGGACCGGTTTCGCTTTCGTTAATCACACTTCCGGAGGCGGGCGCCCCCGCCGGGGGAGCGCCGGTCAGGACAGCCTCATGCCGGTTGTCCTGCGGGTCCAGGTATTCCAGGGTAAAGGTTTCTCCCGCCGCGGCGGACAGTAGCGCGCTGATAGCGTTCTGCCTTTGCTGCCGCCTGGTGGAACCGGAGTAGAGCCAGGGTGCAAGAGTTTCGAGGTATTCTTCCACTGGAAGCCCGTCCCGGGCGAGCGCTACCGCACCTCTTTCCAGCCCCGGAGCCGCAATATCGTCCCGTACCCAGGTAATAACAGCCTGGCCTTCAATTTCGCGGGCAAATCCCAGCAGATAACGCTCTACCGGCCGGGGTACGACCAAAGCGGTGTGAGCATCGTTCAGCTCCGCCAGCATCTCCCGCACTAGGGCAAAGTAGGCCTGGTCGTCGCCTGCTGCCGCAGCTACCCGGGGAGCATAGCGCTCCCGCACCTCCTCCCAGTCAATTCCTTTTTGTTCGAAGTAAGGGTAGTGAATGGCGAGAGCTTGCCAGAGATGGTTGAATTCCGCTTTCCGGCTGAGGAAAGGAGCGGGAACCAGGCCGGCCAGGTAGAGTTGCACCAGGGTAAGCAGCGCCAGCGAAGCCGCCAGGAAGGCGCTGCCCCCATTTACTGTCCGGCGCCAGCGTCGCGCCGTTTCAGGCGGGCCTAGAACAGCCAAAATCTTCTGACGCAGGGTTACACCCCCGAAAACAAGTCCGGCCGTAACCGCCCCTGCGGTGGGCCAGGCGCTGCCGTTCAGATTCAAAGGCCCGAAGACAAACACCCCTCCCAGGGCCGCGCCCAGGATGCCCTGAAGCAAAAACGCAAGGACGGATTGAAGCGCCGCCCGCGGGTTGGCCCGGGCCCACCGCACCAGGCGCGCTATTAGCGGTTCCTGCTGCATGATCGACCACCTTAAGTCTTTTTTCAATTATCATACCACATTAGCCAGGCCGGGGCAGAGGGAGCTGTTCGTTTTTTATTCTATAGTGGGTATACCGGATGGGTTTTAATTAAAATGCTGATCGGAATAACATTTGTCATATCGGCAAAGCAGGAAAATTAAACACTACAATGACGCCTTCTCTCATTTCTCCCCTTCATATAAAAAACAACATGGCAAGAAGGATTCGCGAATAATATCCAGAAAAAACTAAATTAAATAATTTAAGGCTCTCCGGTATTTGCGACCGCAAAATTAATTGACAGTTGGCAAAGATGCCGGATCTGTTTGAGGCCATTCTTAAGTTGTTCTACAATTTCTTTGGCGGGACAATATTGCTTGAATAACATTATTTATATAATACTGGTCATGAAAAATCATAACTTTTATAAGAAAGTGAGGTGAAACTAATGGAAATGACAATTATACATGGTCAAGGCCATAAAGGAAGCACCTATCGCCTGCAGGAAAAGGGCCCGCGAAACAGAATAGTCTAGGCGGGGGTGATCCGGTGCACTGGATAAACAAACTGGAGCGAAAGTATGGACGCTATGCCGTAAAAAACCTGATCTCGTATATTATCGGCTTGAACGCCCTTGTCTTTTTCTTGTCCTACCTTGATATTGATCGGGTTATGTCCACCCTGGTCCTCGATCCGGCCCTGGTGCTGCGGGGCCAGGTCTGGCGCCTGGTGACCTATCTTTTCATTCCACCCACCTTTTCTTTAATCTGGATTATCTTTGCCCTTTATTTTTATTACCTGGTGGGCGCCAACCTGGAGCACGAATGGGGCGCTTTTAAATTCAACCTGTATTACCTTCTGGGCATGGCCGGCACCACGGTGGCCGCCTTTATTACCGGAGCCGGGATGACGGGGGTCTACCTGAACCTGTCGCTTTTCCTGGCCTTTGCCCATGTCTTTCCGGACTTCCAGCTCCTGCTTTTTTTCGTCCTGCCAGTAAAGGTCAAATACCTGGGCTGGCTTAACTGGGCTTTTCTCGGCTATACGGTCATAGTGTCACCGCTGCCTTACAAGGCCGCCGCCATTGCGGCTGTTGCCAACTTCTTTATCTTTTTCGGCCGGGACCTGGTCAGGACAATTAAGCTAAGAAGGCAGGTGCAGCAAAACCGCAAACGGTTTTTCTCCGAAATTGAAAAAGCCAGAAGAGGGCGCTGAGGCGGGAATGGACCGTTAACTCTCCAACGGTGCTCCTGCCGCGGCCGGGCTGCCTGCCGGTCACGTTTTCGCCCGTAACCTGTTAATAAAAACGCCGGAGGCCTGCCGCCCCCGGCGATTGCTTTGCAGGGTTAAATTATTGCAGCTCTTGCAGGAAGGCTTCCAGGCGATCGAGCCCCTTGCGGATATTTTCTTCGGAAGTAGCGTAAGAAAGACGCAGGTAAGTAGGGGCGCCGAAGCCACGGCCCGGTACCACGGCCACGCGATAATGCTCCAGTAGTTGCGCCGCCAGTTCGTCGGCACTGTTGATCAAGGTGCCGCGGAAATGGCGCCCGCAGGCCTGCCCGGCATTAACGAAAACATAAAAAGCCCCCAGCGGCTCCTTGCAGGTGAGCAGGGGCATTTTTTCAATGCGCTGGACCATGTAATGGCGGCGGGCGTCAAAGACGCGGCGCATCTGTTCCACGCAGTCCTGGGGGCCGCGCAACGCCGCTAATGCCGCCTTCTGGGCTATGGAATTAGGATTCGATGTAAGATGGCTCTGGATATTATCCATGGCCGCGGCCAGTTCCGGCACCGACGCGGTATAACCGATCCGCCAGCCCGTCATGGCGTAGGACTTGGAAACGCCGTTAACAACTACCGTACGTTTTTTTGTTTCCTCGTCTAAAGAAGCAATGGAAATATGGTTCGCGCCGCCGTAAATTAGCTTTTCGTAAATTTCGTCGGAGATAATCCAGAGATCGTGTTTATGGGCGATGGCGGCAATGTCCTGCAACTCCTCCCGGCTGTAAATTTGTCCCGAGGGATTGCCGGGGCTGTTGACCACGATTGCGCGGGTGCGCGGGGTGAGATGCTTCTCCAGCAGGGCGGTGGTTATCATATGGCCGTCTTTTTCATCCGGCTCCATAAACACGGGCTTACCGCCGGCCAGTTTCACCATTTCGGGGTAGCTGACCCAGTATGGGGCCGGAATGATCACTTCATCTCCCTCGTCAAGGATGGCGTTAAAGATATTGGCCAGGGAATGTTTCGCCCCGTTGCTTACCACGATCTGTGAAGGCTGGTAGCGCAGGTTATGATCCCGCCACATCTTCTCACAGATAGCTTCTTTTAACTCGGGAGCCCCGCCAGAGGGGGTGTAACGGGTATAACCCTCCCTGATGGCGGTCATGGCTGCTTCCCGGATATGCTCCGGCGTGTCGAAATCAGGTTCTCCGGCGCCGAAACCGATCACATCCACTCCCTCTTTTTTCAACTGCTTAGCCCGGGCATCGATGGTCAGGGTGGGGGAGGGGGCAATGCTTAAAGATTTGCGCGATAGTTTCATGATGCTTCACCTCGCTAAATTTTATTTTGGTCAACTCCTGTTCAGTTGAAAACAAATCTGCCGAGGCGTTCCCTTGTTTAAGATTATCCGGGTTTAGTGCTTCCCAAACAGCCTGGCTTTTTTAGCCAGGAGGTTATGTGGGGCTTTTTTACCCTGAGGATCAATTATGATCAGCCTCTTCTTTGACCCAGGACTACCTGCCGGCAGTCTTAAAAGATATCCACCATGGCTGGCTTTACTTTAAAGTTTAAAACCAGGCGGAAAAAAGAATGCCCAGGGCCACCCCGGAAAAGATGCCGGCGATGGCCAGGTGGGCGCCGGCGGTGTTGTAGGCATCCGGGATCAGTTCGTCGCAAACAATGTAAAGCATGGCCCCGCCGGCAAAGGAGAGGGATACGGCGAGGACCGCGGGGGAGATGCCCCCGATCAGGGCTCCGGCCAGGGCTCCCAAGCCCATGGGCGCCCCGGAGAGGGCGGTTATGGCCAGGACCTGCCGCCAGGCGTACCCGCCGTATTTCAAGGGCGCGGCCACGGCCATCCCTTCGGGGATATTGTGCAGGGCGATCAGAAAAGTAAGGGTAAGGCCCAGCCCGGTGGAGCCGCTGAAGCCGGCGCCAATAGCCAGCCCTTCGGGTAAATTATGCAGCCCTATGCCCAGGGCCAGCAGGACTCCCTTTTTAAGGAAGGCGCCTCGCTCGTTGCCTTCCGGGTTGACCGGATGGTGGTGGGGCAGGTAATGATCAAAAAGATAAAAAATACCCATGCCTAAAGAGAGGCCGGCCAGGGCAGCGGTGTACCCGCTAACGGCCATGGACTCCTGGAGCAGTTCCAGAAAGACAATGGAAAGCATGATCCCGGCGGAGAAAGCGAGAATGGCGCCCAGAAACCGCGGCGTGGGGTGCTTGATGGGAAGCGAAAACAGGCCTCCGGCCCCGGTGCCGACAACTCCGGCCAGCAGTCCCAACAAAGTTATCTCCCACCAGGTCATAGTCATACCCCCGATGCTTGCCTCAGCCCGGCATCGCCCGCCTGGCTGCCTTTGATCGTGCCGGTGTTTTCAAGAGGCAGCGGCTGTGATGGTTATCATTGTTTCTATTTTTCCGGACCTGAATCCTCTCGCTCAACCGCAGGACGGATAGTTAAATACAAAACGGATGAATTATATTAGTAATCGCCGATTTTACCATCGGGGCGCTGCTGGGTGTACCCATTGTTTATTTGCTCCGGTATACCGGCAGGGACCACGCTATTATCAAAGGCTTGGGTTATGGACACTTTGCCTGGGTTTTCTTTTACGGCGCCCTGGGCAATTTCTTCGGGGCACGGGGTGTTTTCCCGGTTAATGCCCCGACCAATTTGTCAGCCTTGATTAACCATAGCCTCTACGGCATGACCACGGCAGCGGTCATCGCCAAACTGGGTGATCCCGCCCTCTTCCCCGAACCGGGAGATAGAGGTAAGCGGCAATTGAACGAAGAGGGTAAGGCAGGGAGTTCGTGAATGTTTTTACCCTTTAGCCTTCGTTTTAGTGCCGTGTTATTTTAATTGCTGCGCCGATTAGGTTGCTACTCTAAAGTACCTTTAAGCCCGATCTCTTCAGCTACCTTTTGCATCCCCTTGATCGTTTCCGCGATGACCTCGTCCTGCTCCATGCCCAGCATCTGCATGCCTTTTTCAATCAGCTCCCGGTTCACTCCGGCGGCAAATCCTTTCTGCTTCCATTTTTTCTTTACCGACTTGGGTGTGAGGTCCAGGATGCTTTTACCGGGGCGCAGCAGAACGGTGGCGTTTATGAGCCCGGTCAGCTCGTCAATAGTGTAAAGCACTTTTTCCATCTTCTCCAGGGGCTCCACATCGGTGCAGATGCCGTAGCCATGGCTCTGGATAGCCCGGATATACTCTTCAGGCCAGTTTTCTGCTTCCAGTATCTCCCTGGTTTTGTGGCAGTGTTCTTCGGGGTATTTTTCATAGTCCAGGTCGTGGACCAGGCCGATAGTGCGCCATTTTTCCACGTCTTCGCCGAATTTTTCGGCAAAATGGGCCATCACCGCCTCCACGGCCAGGGCATGCTTAATCAGGGCGTCATTGGTTACGTGTTTTTGCAATAAATTCAAGGCTTCTTCCCGGGTCGGAATCTTACTCACAGGTAACCCTCCTTAAGTATTGCTGGTAAGATTTGATGCTTAGCTTAACAACCTTTCCAGGAATTGAATATTGATAACAGGTTTACTTTAGTATAAGACTTTTAGCCGGAAAAGAAAAGTTACGCCTACAGAATGCGGCTGCATTTTCAGGCGGCGGGGGCCTGAAGCAGTTATCGTCACGACTTAGAGGATTCGCCAGGTCACATGTCGAAAAAAATTAATAATGATTAGACTAGGGGCAAGGTTTACAACAAGGTTTACGGCAAGCGGTTGGAGATTGCCGTGCAGTAATTAAACTGCCGGTCACATCTTCCTGGCGCGGGGCAGGGTTGACCAGATATTTAGCCCCGCGGCCTGTTTATATCAAAGAAATCACCGGCAAAAGCGATTTAAAGAAAAGCGCCCGCCTGATCAGAAAGTCTTTTCAAACGGTGCGCCGCCAGTTTAACCTTAACCGGAAAAATTGCCCCGGCTTCAACTCTTTTATCGGCTGGCCCCGGCTTTATGAACTAAAGGAAAACGGGGCCCGGTTTTTTAGCATTTTTTGGGGTCGCAAGATGGCCGGTTTTATTACGGTTGAGAAAGCAGGCGACGGCCAGTATTACCTGGAAAAGCTTGCCGTGCTGCCCGCATACAGGCATAACGGGTTGGGTAAAGCCCTGGTGGAGCACGCCCTGGCCTATTGTACGGCAGAAGGCGGAAAAAGGGTTTCCATCGGCTTAATTAATGAAAACACTGTCCTGAAAAAATGGTATAAGCAATTCGGCTTTATGGAAAAAGAAGTGAAGGCTTATGACCATTTACCCTTTACGGTATGTTATATGGAAATGGTGTTGCACAAGGAGCGGTAACCAAGATGAACCAGCCACACTGCCGCAGCCTGGAGGATCTGCGTGAAGCCTGCCGGCAATGCAGGGCCTGCGGCCTGGCCGCCACCAGGCAGAACGTCGTCTTCGGTGAGGGAAACAGCCGGGCTCAAATCTTTCTTCTGGGTGAAGCGCCCGGGGCGCAGGAGGATGAAAGCGGGCGGCCTTTTGTGGGGCGGGCCGGAGAAACATTGAACCGGCTGCTGTGGCAGGCAGGCCTGGAGCGGAGTGACCTGTTTATCACCGGCTCCATTAAATGCCGCCCGCCGCGTAACCGCAATCCGCACCGTGCCGAGATAGCCGCCTGCCGCCCGCTCCTGAATCAGCAACTGGATCTAATCCGGCCCCGCATCATCGTCTGCCTGGGGCTGGTGGCGGCACAAAACCTTCTCGGCCCCGGCGTAAGGATGGGGGATATCAGGGGGCAGTGGTTCGAGTACAGGGGCTGCCGTGTTTATCCGACCTACCACCCGGCGGCGGTGCTGCGCCATACGGTCAGCGCAGAGCTGCTGGTTGAGGATTTCCGGGCACTCAAAAAGGCTCTCTCTTCGGCCGGCTAGCCATGTTCAAGGCGGCAGCCCACCTGGCGTGCAATTAACCTCAATTTGTCATTGTTTAGTTTTTACGGCTTCTGGATGATCACCAGCCGCCGCTGCTGGCCAAACTTAATCGCTTCTTCCTTGGTTTCCACAGCCAGGTCAATATCATTAGGGCCGATGGCGCTGCCCCGGTCATTGACGGTGCGCCAGCCCAGGCCTTCCACGTAAATCCTGGTCCCAAATGGAATGTTGGGGCCGGCAGCCGCCGTTTTGCCTGGCACCACTTTTTCACCGCTGGCCGAAAGGGAGGGATCACCGGAAAAATCAAAACCGCCCACCGCGCCGGCACTTAACGGGGCGTACATGGTGATGTTCATCATCTGCACCTGGTACTGTTGCGATTCCAGGTCCAGCTCCCGCGCCTCCAGGGCATCCTGCCGGGCCTTCTTTAACTGCACATCGTAATAGCTGATAGTAAAGGTAAACAGGGCAAAGACGGCAGCCATTAACAATAAATCGCGGCGAGTCATGCAAGGTGCTCCTTTGTGAGCCGTGACACGACGGCACCAGTTTATTATGCTAGCTGCCCAGGTTTGCGCAGGGTATCGGTGCTTTTTGCTTCCCTGCCCGGTTTAATCCCCTCCCCGGTGTAAGAGGGACGGGGGAAGGAGGGAGGGTCTTCTTTTAACCGGTTACCTGAGCAGTAATTATTATTTGCCGTATCTCAACAGCTTATCAAAAAACAGCTCGTTCAAGTAAAACCCCATCGGCAACGGATAGGTTTGGACGGCGATTATACTTCCCCTGCATTCGCCGCCAAGGTGCAGGCTGGCAAGATTAGTTTTTGCGGGCGTAGTTGATAACAGTTGTTTTTTGTTGACTTTGGTTGGGTTTTGTTTTATATTTAAGCCGGGAGGTGTGCATGGTGAGCGGGGAAAAGGAGTTGCTTACTGCCCGGGCACTGGCCGGAGCCCTTAATCTTTCCGTGGATACTGTGTGGCGCTATACCCGGGAGAACAGAATTCCTTTTATCAAGCTGGGTCGCAAGCAGTACCGCTACCAGCTCGATGAAGTGATCAGGGCGCTCTCGGGCACAGTGGTCAGGGAAAAAGAAGCAGAATATCGCATCGACCCGGAAAAAAAATTTACCTATAAGGATTACCTGGAGATGCCGGAAGAGCCGGGGTTCCGTTTTGAAATTCTTGAAGGTATGTTAGTAAAGGAGCCTTCGCCCGGGGTGAGGCACCAGCGGGTTTCCCGCCGGCTACAGAGGATTTTGGAAGATTATTTCTGGGAGGCTGATGCCGAAGGGGAAATCCTTAATGCTCCCCTGGATGTAACGTTCCATGATCACACTGTAGTACAGCCGGACCTGCTTTACGTATCCGGTGAGCAAAAAAATATCGTCAAGGAGACCCGCATCGCCGGGGCGCCCGCCCTGGTGGTGGAAATCCTCTCCCCCGCCACTATCCGCAAAGACCGGTTTAAAAAAATGCAGATCTACCAGAAGGAGCAGGTGCGCCATTACTGGCTGGTGGACCCTGATGTGAAAACTCTCGAATGCTTTGCCCTGCGGGATGGCCTTTACGCCCTGGTGGCCAGCGGCATGGATGATGAAGTGGTAGAGCACCCGGATTTTAAAGGGTTGGCGATCGATCTGGCCGTGTTGTGGCGGTAGCGATGGAAAACCGCGGCCTCGCTACCAGCGGAACCACGGTTTGTGCCGCCGGTTTCTATTCTAAGGATCCCGAGGACAGAGTTTGCCGCCTGTATAATCTGTCACCATGGAGATATAAGCCCCCAAAAATCAACAGCAACAGCAGCGGCAGCAGGGAAGAGACACCCCGGAGCAGGACAAAGGAGGTCTCAAACAAGTTTTCTCCAGAACGCAGTGCCGGTCATCTCCCAAAGACCGGGGGTAAGATAGGTGAAGTTGCCTATTTTAATCGTGCCGCTGAGATATAGCGGTAGATAGATTATGCGTTTTTTTGTTGAACATCCTGCAGTCGATGCGATATTTCCTTTTTTCATTCTGAAGGTTGGCACCCTGATCGCTTCCTGTTTGGGAAAAACTCCATGGAGTTAAATAGAAAAGGCGGGAGCGGCAACTCTCGCTTTTTTCTTTTCATTTTATATGCTTTTATCGTATAGTGTGTAATAAGGGCTTTTTAGCGTAGTTTTTAATAATAACTATTCCAAAAAGCCCTTTTATCTTTTAATTGCTCCAGGCAAAGCAAATTACTATCTTTGACTCCTACACTGTGGAATTTAAGTTTTCATTCAACGTCGATGAATTGTTGTGAAAACAGCAGGCATTTCAGGAAACTTGTAGTATATAGATATATTTAATGAACTCTGTCCCCGTTTTCCACAGCAGAAGCGCAGGGCAGGGATTCAAAATGGCGGGGGATGATCATGAAGTATAGATAGTGTTTACCGGTGAGGGAAAGAGGCGAACGTGGCGGTTAGGCCTCTATTGCCCACTGCACTAAGAGATAGGAGGCGTATCGAATTGGATACCGCAGAACATACAGCCAGTCCCGGCAAAAGAAACGGACCGTGTATCGTGCGTATCGAGTTGACTCCGCTATTTGTCCCCTTTCACAGTTTTGTACAGGAAGTGATGCGCGCCGCCGGGGGCCTTGGCATGGCCATACCGGCGGAAGAAGCCTGGACAGGGGGGGACTTTGTCATCTGCAGGTTGACAGCGGAAGACGGCAGCACCGGTCTGGGTGAGGTATTTGTTTGGTTGCCCGAGACGGGGGTTTCGCCGAGCCAGGTGATCTGCGTTATTGAGGAAGCCCTGGGCCGATATTTATTGGGTGAAAGCCCTTTCAACATCGAGCGAATCCGGCGGAGCATGGAGATCAATGTAGCCCGGAATGAAGTGGCCAAGGGCCTTCTGGATATGGCCTGCTACGACTTGATGGGCCGCATCACCGGCCTGCCTGCCTGCGATTTTATGGGTGGCCGCACAGTGGAGCGGGTGCCCCTGGCGGCATTGATCCCGCTGGCCGATGAAGAGAGCATGGCCAATATGGCCCGCTTTTTTTACGAAGACGGCATCCGCACCTTCCGTTTGAAGCTGGCCGGAAGCATTACCGGGGACGCAGCGCTGGTGGAAAAGGTCCGCCTGGCCGTTGGCAGTGAGGCACGGATCCGGGTTGATTACAACCAATCATGCCGGGAAGCGGCCACCGCTGTACGCGCCATCAAGGCCATCGAGCCCTTTGGGATCGAACTGGTAGAGCAACCACTGCGCCTGTATGACTATGCGGGTATGGCGGAAGTGCAGAAACGGGTGGACACACCGCTGATGGCCCACGAAGACTGCTTCTCCCTGCAGGATATAGTCACCCTGATCGAGATGAAAGCGGTGGGAGCCATCGGCCTGAACCCGGAGAGGCCCGGCGGCATTACCGCCGCCCTGCGCGCCCTGGATTACGCGGAACGGCGTGGACTGGGCGCGGTGCTGCACAACCAGCCCCTGGGCATTAACTCCGCCGCCATGATTCACCTGGCCGCGGCAAGGCATCACCAGCTTGGTTACGCCACAGAGCTATTCGGCCATGTTATGCTGGAAGATGACTTGATTAGCGTACCGCTCGATTACAGCGGCGGCACGGCTGCCGTGCCCGCCGGGCCGGGCTGGGGTGTGGATCTGGATGAAGAAGCGCTGGAAAAATACGCCGTAGGTCCGACTATCGTGCTGGAGCAGGCTTGAACTCGCCAGGAGGCGTCTGACGCTTCAATACCTGCACGGATGCCGCAGCCGGAGGCGGTTTGAACGCTGCTCGCAGGTTTGGCTCAGGAGAGAGAGAACTGCCCGGGCAAATTAACGGGATCAAGAAGGGGGTAGCACAGTGTCGCAAAATAAGAAGCTTTCCCTGTTTGAAACCGCGGCGATTATCGCCGGATTGGGAGTGGGAGGGGGCATCATGGCCGTTCCCTACCTGGCATCATTAAACGGCTTTATGAATTTTTTGTGGGTGATGCTGCTCGCCTACCTGTTGAGCGTGATCCTGCACCTGATGATCGCAGAGATCGTCATACGTGACAACGGGGAAAAGCAACTGGTGGAGACGCTGAGCAAATATCTTTTCCCCGGGTGGGCGGGGGTGAGAACCTTTTTCCTGTGGTTTTTTTCGCTTTGATTGTGATCAGCTTTTACGCCCTGCTGGCCGGCTACATCGTCGGCGCTGGTGAGATACTAACCGACTTAAGCGGTGCGCCTCTGTGGGTGTCGGAAATGCTCTTCTACAGCGTTGCCGCAGGGGTTGTTTTTTTCGGGTTGAAAGCCGTCGGCCTCAGTGAAAAATACGCTGTCAGCGCCGCCGCCGTCATCCTGGCCGTGCTTTCCGCCGCGACCATGGTCAACCCCGGCGGCAGTTTATGGTTTGCTTTTACAGTGGGTAAGGAAACCCTGGCCCTTTATGGCATGATCATGTTTTGTTTTTCCAGTTTCTTCTCCATTCCCCAGGCGCGGGAAGGCCTTGCCTGGAATCTGAAACTGATTCCGGGGGCGGTGGTGTTGGGACTGGGGATTAATTTTTTGTTTACTTTTACCGTTACAGCGATGTCGATGCTGGCTTCGACGCAGGTGACCGAGGTAGCCATTATTGGCTGGGGAAGATCCATCGGCCAATGGGCCTCGGTAACCGGGTCTATCTTTATCTTTCTGGCTATCCTTACCAGTTACTGGGCGATCTCGTATGCCCTGGCTCGGGTGATCGGGGAGAGGCTGCAGTGGGAATACCGTGCTTCCTGGCAGGCCGCCACCCTGCCGTCGCTGCTGCTAGCGTTACCCGGGCTGACCGGCTTTTTGGGATTTATGCGGATTGCCGGTGGGGCGATCGCCGTGCTGGTGGCGCTGCTGGTTATCCCGGCGCTGCGCACCAGTCGTAAAATGATCCCGGTATCATCGTATGAGCTGGGGTTTTGGGGAGGGGCGGGCGCCCAGCTGCTCATTTTCATCGCCTATCTCCTCATGGCGGCGGGCTCCATGGTCCCCGTGTAACCGCTTGGCATGAATTTATAGAATAGAGGTGGTACAATGGGAGATAATAAGCAGCTCTACTGCGGCGGTGAAATTTATACCGTTGACGATAAGCGCCCTACTGCCGAAGCGCTGGCGGTAAAAGACGGCCGCATCGTCGCTGTGGGCAGCCGCGAGGAGTGCCGGGCGGTGCTGGGGCCGGGCCACGAAGTGATTAACCTGGAAGGCTGCGCCTTGCTGCCCGGTTTTATCGATACTCACCTGCATCCTACCATCATGGTCTACTACGATTTAAACTTGAACTTAAGCGGCGTGCGCTCCATCGGCGAGTTGCAGGCCCATATCAGGGAGGAAGCCGGGAAAGGGGAGAAGGGATCGCCCTGGATTGTGGGGCTGCAGCTGGATGATCAGGCTTTGTCGGGTTCCGCGCCGCCCACGCGTCGCGATCTGGATGCGGCCTGTTCGGAACGCCCCGTGGTACTGATTACTTACGATGGGCACCGGGTGCTGGCCAATACCCGGGCCATAGAAGCGGCGGGGCTCACCGCCTCCACACCGGACCCGGCCGGGGGCAGAATCCAGCGGGAGCCGGACGGTTATCCGGCGGGGGTTTTCCATGAAACGGCCGCTTCGCTGATTTTAAACCAGGTACCGCTGCCCGGCATGGAAGAACTGCTGGCAGGGGCCGCAGCCACTTTCACTAAAATCGCCGCCCGGGGCATCGTATCGGTCGGTGCGGTGCTGCAGGCGGGTGAGGAAGGGCCGGCAGGGATCAACGGCGCCTTCGACCTCCCCTTTTTGCAGATGGTGCTGGATCGGGTGCCCATCAGCTTATACAGCATGGTAATTACCGGGGATATGGAGATTATGGCGGCCGCCCGCCAATCCGCGCTGCACCAACCGGACAGCGCTGCCGGGCACCGCGTCGGTGCGGTAAAGCTATTTTGTGACGGCACCCTGCAGGCGGGCACCGCTTTCATGTCGCGGTCCTACGAAGACCAACCCGGCAATAAAGGCTTTCTGGTATCTGATAAAGAAGCGCTTTATGAGCGTATGGTGGCGGCTCATATGGCAGGCCTGCAGCTTGCTGTTCACGCCATCGGTGACGCCGCCAACCGCACCTGTGTCGAGCTCTATGCGCGGCTTCTCCGGGAGCATCCCCAAGAAAACCACCGCCACCGCCTCGAGCACGCCTCCGTGCTTGAGCCGGGCCTGATCCGGGATATCGCCCGGCTGGGTCTGGTCATCTCTTCCCAACCGCTATTTATCCATTACGAAAAATCCTGGCTCGCCCGCCGCCTCGGTCCTGATCGGGCCGGGTGGACATACCCGTACCGGTCCCTGGCGGAAGCCGGCGTCAAAATTGCCGGCGCCTCGGACGCCCCCATCTGCCCCCCGGACGTGCTGCATGCTCTGCAGTGCTGTGTGACCCGGGAAGGGTTTGAAACGCAGCAGTCGCTTACCACCGCCCGGGCGGTGCGTCTGTTTACTCTGGACGCCGCTTACGCGCAGTTTGAAGAGCAGGTTCGGGGAAGCCTTAGCCCCGGAAAAAGGGCTGATATGGTCGTCTTAAGCGAAAACCCGCTCTCCGTCCCCCCCGACCGGATCGGTTCCATTCGTGTCCTGCGCACGATTCACGGCGGACGTGTTATCTTCCAGGCTTAATTCCCTCTTTTAATCAAGGCTTGTTTTCAGCAAAACTGAAAAGCTAAATTAGCAATTTGTCTTAGCCTTGGCAGGACATAGTGCCAGGCTTAAAGCTGCTGCTTAGTATAATTTTTATGCTGAGGGCGCTTCAAGGTATTTTTCCCCGGCTTGAATATAACAGCAAACTCGGCTTATAATCACCTCAGGACAAGATTAGGAGGAGTTTCATGATGAAATACGGCAGTTTAAGACCTTATGGCCACTTCACAGGAACGGTCGCGCTTTGGCGTTCGTGCGGTTTAAACCAGGGTCGTGCGGGCGAGGTCATGGTAATATGATTAAAGTAGCGGCTGTTCAACTTGCGCTTTGTGACCAAGAGACCCGGGCGGACCGGTTTTTAAGGGTTGAGCAACGGCTTGAAGATTTTTACCGATCCGGGATTATGCCCGACCTGGTGATGCTGCCGGAAATGTGGGCCACCGGATTTATCAATTTTCACCGTTATACCGCGGAAAGCGAACCGCTGCAGGGGGAAACATTCACGCGCCTGGCCCCGTGGGCCGAAAAGCTGGGCTGCTACTTTCTGGCCGGGAGCTTCGTCGAACGGGATGGCCAGGATTACTTTAACACCTCACTTCTGCTCGGGCCCGACGGATCTCTGGCCGGAAGCTACCGCAAGGTCCATCTTTTCGGCTACCAATCGCGGGAAAGCGAAATACTGACCCCGGGCAGCGAAATCGTGGTTGTGCCGGCTTCCTTCGGCAAGATCGGCCTTTCCACCTGCTACGACCTGCGTTTCCCCGAGTTATACCGCAAGTTAATGGAGGCGGGGGCGGAAATACTGCTGGTGCCGGCCGCCTGGCCGATGGCGCGGCTGGAGCACTGGGTTTTGTTCAACCGTGCCCGGGCCCTGGAAAACCTCTGCTATCTTGTTTCCTGCAACTGTAGCGGCTCCCTGGGCGGCGCCGTGCTGGCCGGCAACAGCATGGCCGTGAACCCGTGGGGCGAAGTGGTGGCCCGCTCCGGCGAGAGCGAAGCCATCCTCACGGTGGAGCTGGATCCGGCGAAAGTCCCGGAAACCCGGAGACGATTTCCGGTCCTGGAGGATCGGAGAATTTAAATTGGCCGATCCCGGGAAAGCCGTCTGTGAGGAATGGGTTGTCTCATCTTGTAAAGGAGTAGATGCTCCGGCAGCCACAAGCCGCCACCATGCGGAGAAGCTTCATAAACTGGTGGACTAACATGGAGGATGACCATGCAGACATCTGCGGACTGTATTCACTGCTATCTTAAGCAGGCGGCAAATTGTATGAGCCTATCCGGAGTTGATGAAGAACTTCGCTACCAGGTTTTACTGGATCTTCTGGATGATATCAAAGCCCTGGACAGGCTGGGCACGCCAGCGGAAAATTCAACCGTGATACTGTTAAAAGTGTACCGGTTAATTAACAACCGTGATCCCTACAAGGACATAAAGGCCCAATCCAACGAACTGGCCCTGGGCCTTTATATCGGCTTGAAAGATTACCTGGAGCGTTCAGGGAATAGGCTCTTCGATGCCTTAAAAATAGCGGCAGCCGGAAATATCATCGACCTGGGCATCAACAAAAGTTTTGACCTTGACGGCAGCTTGCAGCAATGCCTTAATACAGATTTTGCTATCAATGATTACAAGTTATTTCAAAACAAGCTGGCCGAAGTAGACGATGTGGTCATTGTCTGTGACAATGCGGGAGAAATTGTTTTCGACCGGCTGCTGGCGGAGGAACTGTCACGCCTGGGGAAAAAAGTAAGCTGTATCGTCAAGGGCGGCCCCATCTTAAACGACGCCACCATGGAGGACGCGCGGCAGGCCGGCCTGGATAAAATCGCCGCCATCATTGCCACCGGGAGCAGCTATCTGGGGGCGCCTCTCAACCGCATCTCCGCCGGGGCCCGCAGCGCCCTGGAAGCGGCCGGCCTGGTCATCGCCAAGGGCCAGGCCAATTTCGAATCCCTGGAGCACGAAGAAATAGCCCGGGGCCGCATCTTTTTCCTGCTGAAAATCAAGTGCGAATGCGTCGGCCAGGCGGCGGGAGCGGCGCTGGGAGATATGGTCTTTTTTACCAGGTGATGGCCCGTTTATACCGGTCAGATGATGGCTCGAAGCCCCTTTCCTAAAGATAATAAAATTGCGATACAATTATTTTTAATAATGGCAGGAAGTGGTCTATTATAAATAGAAGTAAAAAGATCTCTGGCTGCGGGCAGCCGGAATCATAACCGGGTGGAACCCGCTGGGAAGGTAGACGTGCTAAAAAAAATGGTGCCCCTGGTTAAAACTGGGGAAAGAAGTGAGCAGAAATGACCCGGACGGCGTTTCCCGTTGTTTTTTGGTTGCCGCGAATATTGGCGGCGGCGTTTATCGTTTTCTTAGTGTTATTTTCGCTGGACGTAATATCTCCCGAATTAACCTTAACCGAGCTCGCAGTCGGACTCCTCATTCATAATATTCCCGCCCTGGTTTTGCTGCTGGTGCTGATCATCTCCTGGAAGCATGAAATTGTTGGAGGCGTCGCTTTTTTGCTTGCCGGTCTCCTTTACCTGGCCATATCCGCGCGGAAACCAGTAACCGGGCCGCTAATCATTTCATGGCTGGCGATTGCCGGGCCGGCATTTCTTATTGGAGCTCTCTTCCTCGTCAACTGGTATAAAAAGAAATGATTTACAACGTTATTGCAATGCGGCCATGAGCAGGAAATAATCCGGGCACACAATGTCTTTTTTAATAATATCGCCGGCTAATCGTTAATCTCCAGCCCAAATTATGGCAGCAGGATTAGTTTTTTTTGCTGTTGAATTCTTGGTAATTGAACGCTTCAGGGAATATGCTTAATGGAGGCCGGTGATGACTTATAGCCAAAAACTTGAAGAAAAAACTGTGGGCAAGATGATTGCCCTCTATTGCCGCAAAATGCATGCTCCGGGTGAAAGCAAGTTGTGCGAGCAATGCCAGAACCTTTTAGACTATGCCCGGAAACGCATAATTAAGTGTCCTTATGGCCGGCAAAAGCCGGTATGCTCTAGGTGTAAAGTGCATTGCTACCAGCAGCAAAAAAGGGAAGAAATCAGGCAGGTTATGCGCTATGCGGGGCCGCGGATGATCTACCACAGCCCTTTGCTGGCGCTGCGCTATCTTTGCCGCAAGCTTTTCTTGCCTGAGCCGAAACTAAATAACAAAAAAAGAGAATGAGCAAATTCCGGATCAGCAACCGGATCTGTTTACCTGGCAACGGGGTGAAAGGGTCAGCCCCTGGCAGACATCCGGATCTGGCCAGTGGTCATGCCCCGGGGTCGAATTTTACTGTCAAGGGCCAGTGAAAATGTCACTCTAAAACGGCTTTAAATGGACTGAGAAAATGTCACCTTTGGTGATAAAATTAAATCAGAACTTAGAGTTCTTTTTAAGATATCTTTCTCTGCAGTATATATCTGCCTCTGTAG
>JAKPEE010000147.1 GCA_029552125.1 Bacillota bacterium
TGTATAATCTTATCTGACATGGTACGTAACCTCCTTTGGTTGGTATTTTGTGTGCTAACTTAATTCTACCAAACGGTTACGTCCATGTCATTTTTATTGGACTTCTATGAATTTGCGAAAAATATTATACTTTATCCAAACCCCTCAGCGCCCATCAGGCAGAAACCCTCCCTTCAGAGTAGAGTTTCGGGTCCAGCGGGGGGCCAACAAAATTACCGATTAGATACGCCACCACCGACACGGGAACGGTCAGGTAAATCACCATCTCCGCCCACAGGTGAATGGTAGTTCCGAAAATGTTCACTTCCCAGATAATGGTATCCCAACCGGGCACATGTTCGCCGAAGGCAAAAACTGCCGCTATATAAGCGATGGTGGTGATCAGGCCGGCCACAGCAGAGAACGTGCCGCCCATAGCCGTCTTTTTAAATGGCCACAGGAAAGCCCCCATGATCGGGATTAACGCCACTGAAATAAGAATAGCCGCCTGCAGCAGCCAGACCAGCATAATTCGCGGGAAAATGAACATTAACCCGTAGGAGAGAGCAAAGGTAAATAAGATCATCACCCGGGTGAGAAGCAGTGTTCTGTTTTCAGACAGATCAGGCTTAAAGATCTTTTGCACAATATCGTAGGAAAGATTGGCCGCCCCGACCAGGGTGTAGGAGTCCACCGTGGACATGATTCCGGCCATGGCTCCGGCGATGAACAGGCCCGCCACACCCACGGGTAAGAAACTAAGGACGGTGGTAAATACGGCCTGATCCTGGGTGATGATAAAGCCGGGATACTTGGCCCAGGCAACCAGCCCCAGGGAAACCAGGACCTTGTCGATGAACAGCCAGAGGATAATCATGGCCATAAAGGCCCTTACCGCGGTCTTATGATCCCTGGCGGCAAAAAAACGCTGGTAGAAAACCGGCTCGACCAGTATCGTCAAAGCCGAGGCGGCATAAACCCCCAGAATCAACCAGGAGAGGTAGCCGCCCAGGGGCTCCAGGTGCCATTCGGGGTTCAAAGCTAAAATGTTGCTCCAGCCTCCATAGGAGAAGAGAGCGATGGGCAGGGCCACCACTACGCCAATAAACATCAGGCCGAACTGCATCATGTCGGTAAAAGCCACAGCCCAGAGTCCCCCCAAAAGGGTATAGAAGACGGCGAATCCCCCCCCCACCAGGGCGCCCAGCCATAACGGCCAGCCCAGGACCACATGAAATACTACCCCTACAGCCATGAGCTGCATCACCGGTATGCAATAGAGGAAACTGCCGATAGCGCCAAAAAAACGGGTTAATTTACCGTAAAAACGACCCAGAACATCAGGTAAAGACAGCTCGCCGAGCAATCTAAGCCGGGTAATGAGAAAGAAGGTTAGAACAATTAAGAGGAAGTAGTATGGCGGGTAGTAGGCAACATCGGCCACAATACCTTCGGCATAGATAAATCCCGCGTCGGCGAAGAAAAACATGCCACAGTAGTAGGAAGCCATCAGGGTGCCGACCAGCAAAGGCAGGGTTAAAGCTCTTCCGGCGATCAAATAATCTTCAAATTCGTTCACCCTGCGGTAGAACCAGATGCCCACGTAGAGCATGGCCACAAAGTAGAGGGCAACCAGCACCCAGTCTACGGGATGAAGTGAAACATTTTCCAACATACATTCCTCCTTTCATTTTGTTCCCCGGGGACCATGTTCCGCTGCCTTTAAAGGTGAACGCCTCCCCCCTTTCCCGCGGTGACGGCAGCCCGGTCATCTATTTTTATATGTAAATCGTGTTGTTTTGCTATTGATTCAAGCATGTCATCGTGCCTGCTCCAAAGTTCAGCCATGGAGTCACCGTAAAAGATCACGATCGCCACCCAGTCCGCCCCCCTGCCGTAATTGGTGAGAGCCACATCGGCGCCGAAGAAGTTCTCCACTAAGGCCAAAGGGCCCACCTTGGAAATGACCCGTTCCCCGAGGATCTCCAGGGTCTCCCCGGAAACCCTGATCTGTTCATAAATCACCGCCTTAGGCCGCTTTGCGGGCTTTAGCGCCGGCAAAATACCACGGGCAAAAATATCATAGAGGGGTTCCAGCATGTTAATACCGGTCGAGTGGTAAACCGTTATTGGGGTCTGGCTGGGCAGCCTGGCATCAATTTCTAAGACCTTCCAGCCATCTTTACTGTTGATTGCCTCCAGGTCCATGATCCCGGTTAGATTTAGGGCCCGCGCTGTTTTAAGGGTCAACTGTTTTAAATCTTCAGCCTGTTTTTCGCTAAGCTTTGCCGGGGCCACCACTCTTTTGCAGTCAAATGCTTCGTCAACATGGATCTCGGTGATCTGCAAAGTCTGAAACTTCTCCCCACACCCCAGGATCTCCAGGGAATAGCCATGCCCTTCCACGAATTCTTCCACGATCCAGCGGTTATGCGTATCTTGCTTTAACCGGCTTAAAAGCTTATTCAACTCGCTGGCCGATTCTACCCTGGTTACACCGCTGCTGCCGCTTAAACCGGAGGGTTTTATGAGAACTGGGAAGCGGCAAGCGGGCCAGGGTTCAGGCAGGGGCAGCTCCAGGGAACGGAAAAGCTGATTAGATTTTTGTTTGCATGAAGATACACGGTATGACGCCCTGTCATAGGCAAGGGGCACGCCTTCCTGGGCGGTAATTTCCTGGAGCAGATCAAGAACAACAGCATCTTCCAGGGCGGGGATCACAAAATCACACTCTTTAATGATCTTCCGCCAGGCCGCTACATCGGTAAGAAAGTTGACCCGGAAAAAGCTATGCGCCAAACCGGCGGCAGGGACGGCGCCCTCTTTGTCCATCACCACTATCTCCCAGCCGGCCCTGCGGGCCAGGTAGGCGGCTTCAAGGCCTTGCAAGTTGCCTCCGGCTATCGCTACTCTCATGGCTCTCTCCTTAGCCTGTTTTCGGTAATCTTTCCCTACTCCGGGCCAGCCAGTTTACGTAATCTTCCGGCGCGGCCGCTTCCAGGCCAAGCCGGGCCAGTTCGACCGAAACACTTTGCACGGTCCGGCAGCCCTCGTCGATATCCAGGGTGCTGTTGGAGACCCCCCTTAACCCGCTGCGGGGCGGTATCAGGGAGGTGACCACGTTGGCCCCCGCCTCCAGCCTGGCTTTAAGGCCTGCCAGGCCGTCCACGTCCAGGGAGGCCGGGATCAGTTTCTGCGGATAAAGCAAACGCATCAGGGCGATAATCTTCAATTCACGGCTGCGCGGCGGAGTCGGTAGATGGGCCAGGGGAGTATTGGCTTGGGGCACAAAGCTCATGACCCGCACCTGTTCCGCGCCCAGCTCTCCCATGACCCGCAAAGAATGAACGATATCCCGCAGGCTTTCCCCTACGCCGGTAAGGATACCCTCTTCGATTAAAAAGCCCAATTGGCGAGCATCCTTTTTCCGGCTTAAACGCAAGTCATAATCCTGCTGCGGGCGCAAACGCTGAAAAAGAGAGCGGTTATGGGTTTCCTGGTAACAGGCGTACCAATCCACTCCTTCTTCAGCCAGTAAGCGAAGCGCCTCCCTGGATACCGTTCCCGGGGAAATCATCAAGGGGAGGCCGGTGTTTTCTTTAATCAGGCGCACCAGCTCCAGAAGCCGCTGTTCACCGCTTTGATCCGTGCAATAAAAAGGGTCCTCCCCCATGGTCATATCGAGCAGGTGCACTCCCGCATCGCGCAGCCCGACAGCCGCATTGACCAGTTCTGCCGCGGATTTGCGGTACCTGGCCAACCCGCTGTTTAAAGCCCTGTAGCCGCAAAACGAACAATTGTTGCGGCACCAGGTGGAAAAATAAAGGAAGCCGTACAAAAACACTTTCCGGCCGAAATATCGTTCCCGCAAGGCACAGGCTGTGCTGAACAACATCGATAAAGCCAGAGGGTTTTCCAGGCCCAGGATAAAGAGTGCCTCTTCATCAGTTAAGGGTATTTCGGCCCCGGCCTTGTTGAGGCAGTTCTCCAGTTTAATCATGTCACCACCGGCAGGCATGCGCGGCTCACCTTCACCTTGCCTAAATTGCTTAACCTTTTGATTTAATAAGCTCAGAAATTACCTTAACGCCTTCGTTGGCGTCCTCGGCGTAGGCGTCGGCCCCGATTCTCCTGGCCCAGCGTTCGGTAACCGGTGCGCCGCCCACCACGGTTTTATACTTGTCGCGCAAGCCCCGGCGGCGCAGTTCGTCTTCCAGATCTTTCTGGGCGCCCATGGTAGTGGTCAGGAGGGCGCTGGTACCAATCACGTCGACCTGCAGCTCTTCAGCTTTCTCAATGATAGTGGCGATCGGCACATCCCGCCCGGCGTCATACACTTCGAACCCGTGCGCTTTAAGCAAAGAGACGACGATTCCTTTACCGATATCATGGAAATCTCCTTCCACGGTGGCGATGAGCACTTTACCGGCCGAAGCCTTCTTTTCTGCGGTTATGGCGGCATTAAGCATACCGGTTACTTCTTTCATTACTTCGGCGCACTGGATCAGCTCGGGCAAAAAAAGCTCTCCCCGCTCGAAAAGATCGCCCACCTTATTCAAGCCGGCGATAAATCCTTTTTCAAGCATAACCATGGGATCGATCTGCCTGGCCAGCGCCATGCGGGCCACTTCTTGAGCCCTGGTTATATCTCCATCGACAATGGCGTCAGCAGCCTCCTGAAACAGAGCTTGATCATCATGCATCCTTTATCCCTTCCTCCTTCTTTCTTTACGCATACTTAATGTTGCCGGGGAATCAACCGGACCGCGGCCCGGCCCTTTTAAAAGCTAGAAATCGTAACCGGAAACCGCCGCAAAAAGCATTGTGGCCACGCCAATTTCCAGGGCATCATGCACAAATCTGCCTTTTACCGCCTCCACGGCTTCCGGAGTAAGGCCGTGAGGCACACCGGGAGCAACGATAAAGGTACCGGGACGTATATGCAACGGGGTGATTAAGTTTGCCGCCGGACAGGCATCCACCAGAAGGTCGTGGCCGGCTAAACCCTGTTCGAGATTTTTTTCAATTTTTGCAGCCAGGCCCAGCTTTAGCTTCAGTTCTCTCTGCAGTTCGCTGCTGCGCGGTGCGGCGGTATCAAAAAGGGCCGGCTCCGCGCCCATCCGGCCCAGGGCCAGGGCAGCCCCTCTGCCCACCCGGCCGCATCCAATGAGCAGCACTTTTCTACCGGCCACGCCCCCGGCGATGCAATCTAAGACAGTGGCAAAACCAAGGCCTGTAGCCGCGGCATTATCAACAATTTTGCCCGTAGTTCGATTGAGAACAATAAAACGGCTGTCGTCGGCCATCATAACCAGGGCAGTTTCTTTTTCCAGGGCTTCAGCCAGCCCCGCCACATCGGTGGCGGAAGTAATATAAGAGCTGAAGCCCAGGTAGGCGGCGATGCCCGCCACGGCACTGGAAAAGCCTTCGATAAGGCCTTGTCCCGCAGTCACCGGCACTGCCGCCACTACCAGATCATGAAGATCGCGCTGCACCAGCTCCGGCGCCTGCACCGCCCTGGCGCCAATCTGTTTCAACGATAAACCCGTATTTTGCTGTAAACTAAGATCGTAGGAGGCCAGATTGTGAAGCAACTCCCGGGTATAGTCTGGGCTTAACCTGGTCAACTGCCCGCCCTCCACGCTAGAATTAGGTAAACTGCAAGGATATCAGCGCCCAACCTGCCGCTTTTTTACCGGTGCCTTCCTTTGGCGAGTCATTGGATCTGCTCAGATGTTTAAACGAACTCCATCCAGGTAGCTGAGGCTTTTCGCATAACTCTTGATATTGTTGCTTTTCCGGGCCGCCATGGCCAGCCGCTCCAGGCCAAAGCCCAATCCCACCCAGTTTTCCGTAATCCCCCACGGAATATCCAGGGGGTGCGGTCCCATGGCGCCTGATCCCAGTTCCAGCTCCCCGCAAACTACATCCACTGTCTCTCCATACACTTCGGAGCTTGCGGTAACCAGTTCATACCGAACGATCCCTGCTGTTTCTACTACCAGTGCGGCCAGCTCTTTCAGTCTCGACCATCTTTGCTCCAACGGCAAGCCCATTTCCACCAGATTTAACATGGTAAATTCGCTCAAGTGCTGCGCACCCCGGGATTCCTTTCGAAAACAGCTTCCGATTTCAAAGATAGACACCGGTTTTTCCCAGAGACGTAAAAGATCCACCAGCAAATAGTAAAGATTCGGCGCCAGCATGGGGCGCAGGCTCTTATTCTTACTGACCCAGTAAACCTGGTCGAAAAGCCGATGCTTTTCCGTAATGTTCATCCTGGCCAGCAGTCTCCGGGACATCATGATAGGAGTACTGACCTGGACAAAACCGGCCCGGGTTAGCGCGCTCACCAGCTCACTCTCCATCCTCGAAAGCAGCGGCCGTTTTGTCTCTTCCCTTAAGCGGCACAGTTGCTTTTTGGCTGCCGCCACTAGCTCTTTTTCCAGCTCCAGAAAACTACGGTTACGCTCCACCGTGCTGGAAAAGGTTTTATTGAGACAGTCTGCACCGGCCTCAAAAGCGGCCAATCTCTGCTTTTGGGCGTTTGTCCAGGTTATCTCCATCACTGGCTCCTACCTTTTTGGCGAGGAGTCCGGGAGTTTCACCCGGCTGCACCGATTTAGAGTCGGCGCGATCTTTCCGATCCACCCCCCGGATAAATCAAGAACCCTGATCGCAATACTCCTGTGCAAGCCTGTCTATTTAAATTCCTCCACTGTATTAGCCGGCACCTCCGGCCCGGATTCATGCAGCAGGGAACCCCAGCCACGCTTAAAATATGTAGCGGCGTATTTCTCCACTTTCCAGGCCGGAATACCGCACTTTGGACACACCTCGCGGTACCACTTGTTACGCAGCCAGCGGGAAGCCCGGCTATTACGGGAATCATGAATAATAAAAGTTTCCCGGCAGTGAGTGGTAATTTCCATCAGGTTTCCCTGAATATTAATCGTTTTTATACCGTGCAGTATCCCTTTCCGGGAAGGCCAGAGCTTGATTTTTTGCACCAGTCTGGCTGTATTTACCCTTTTCCGGTAATATATTTTTTTTACCTCTTTTACCTTTGGCTGGTCGCCGGTTACCGCTTGTTCCATTCGCTAACCCCCGTTAGCATACTGCCCGGCTGAAAACTCTGGCATTTGACAATAATACTAACAGCAATAAATATGCCAAGATGGATGATGTCTTTTTTTTGAGCAAAGCCCTTCTATATAACACTTCTCCGGGAAAAGCTGTAGAGGTTGCTGTCTTATGGTTAAGACATAGTGGGTGGACAAATGGCAAAGGGTGAGACGAAAAACGTTGAATATCAGCTTTTGTCTCACCCTTGATACAAATTGAAGGTTTTTCACATTATTTAGACACTTTTATATTGTTTTAATCCTTGATTCCCAGTTCGGAAATCTTCCGGTAGAGGGTAGCTCTACTGATACCCAGCGCCCGGGCGATATTGTTTTTAGCTTTTGATGAAGTACCAAAACGTTTTAAATGATCCTTGATCACACTGCGCTCGTAATTGAGAAGCATCGTTTTTAAACAAGAGCTGTTTTCGGAAGGTTCTTCAGTATGCATACAGAGCCGGGGAGGGAGGCAGCTTATACTTAAGATCCTGCCGGCGCACATGTTCACAGCATATTCCAGAACATTTTCCAGTTCCCTGACGTTTCCCGGCCAGTCATAGCTGAGGAACCTTTCCATTACCTCTGCCGATATGGACATATGGGGCCTTTTTAACTTCACCGCCAGGACTTTAAGATAATGCTCTGCCAGCAGCGGTATATCTTCCTTCCGTTCTTTAAGAGGGGGGATATGCAGGGGAATGACCCCTAACCGAAAATAAAGGTCTTTCCGAAATTTTCTTTCCTGCATCATTTTGTCCAGGTCACGGTTGGAAGCGGCAATTATTCTCACATCAACGGGTATCTTTTTTGATCCTCCCACCCTTTCCACTTCTCGGTTCTGCAACACGTGCAGCAGCTTAACCTGCAGGTGCAGCGGCATTTCGCCAATTTCGTCAAGAAAAATAGTGCCTTTATCGGCCAGCTCAAATTTTCCGGTTTTCCCTTCCTTTAAAGCACCGGTAAATGCGCCCCCTTCATACCCGAAGAGTTCGCTTTCCAGTAAATTCTCCGGAATAGCCCCGCAATTTACACTGATAAAAGGGCCGTCGGCGCGGTGGCTGGCATTGTGAATAGCCCGGGCAAAAACTTCTTTACCGGTCCCACTTTCACCGGTAATCAGCACAGTTGAATTGGTATCGGCTACTCTCAAGGCCATCTCCTTAACCCGCTGGATGGCATAACTGTTGCCGATAATATCATCAAAGGTATATTCCAGGCTGGTTTCACTCAAATCATAAATGAGGCGGCGCGCTTCAGCGATATCCCGGAAAGAGATTACCGCACCGCCGGGCCTTCCTGAACCGGTAATCAGGCGCAGGGTGACAATAAAATGCATCCACCGCTCACCGGAATGATATATTTCTTCCTTTTCCGTATATTCCTGTCCCTTAGCCATAGCTTGCAGGGCAGGGGTCTGGGGCCATAGTTCATGCAGCGGGATGCCAATAATTTCGCTGCGATTTGCTTTTAGCAGTTTTTCCGCCGTGGCATTACAGTAGGTGACGACACCGGAAGAGTTTATGACCAGCGCTCCCTCATGAATAGTCTCCAGAATGACAGCCAGCTCTTCACGCCGCAAAGAAGCCTCCCTTTCCGTGATGGCGGCTGCTAAAAGATGGCTCATCCGGTTCACAAATTCCTCAACCTGTTGAAGGGGCGGCTGCAGCCCGGATGGAGAAGCAAAAACGGCAATCCATCCCCAGACGCGGCCTCCCGTAACGATAGGGCTGCAATAATCTCCCAGCCTGCAGCGATCACCGCTTAATTGCGCCCTTTTCTCTTTTTGCCCTGCTTTTAACCGGCTAGCCCCCGTCCCACCGATAATGTTTAACTCATGATCAATGATTTCCACCTCGACATTAAGGGCAAAAGAAATGGCTTCAGCAGCTTCCTGGACTATTTCTAGATAAGGTGCCAGATTGGACATAAATTCCACTCCTTGCACGGCTGTTATTTTTCCCTGACGATTTGTTTATCTTTTCTTTGAATTTATAGTATATCATGAAAAGGAGCTGTTGTCTCACTATTAAAACAAATGTTTTGAGCAGAATCTATCCACCGTAATTGACTGAGACACTATCGATTCCATTAGTTTCGAGTAAAACCTCCCGGCAATGAAAAAGTGGCAATTACTAGTTAATTTACTTTATTGATGACAGTTTTCTGTTAGGTTTATAATACTATTACATAAGACTATCTTTACAAAGAGGGTATTGCTATGAAGTCTAAGCTGGTTGCTTATATCGAAAAAGACGTTGAGTCGGGATCGTATGTAGCTTTCGTTCCAGGAATCCCAGGGGCTCATACTCAGGCCGACACACTGGATGAACTTCAAGTTAAGTTAAAGGAAGTAATTGAACTTTGTCTGGAAGAAATGGATCCTGAAGAAAGAAAGAATTTACCTCAATTTGTTGGGATCCAGCAAATTGAAGTAGCAGTATGAGTAAACTTCAGTTAATCGATGCTAGAAAACAATAATACCCCCCTGTAACAGGCACAAATAGATTTTTTTTCATCTAATATGTACCCGAAATACACCTATATCATTCTGTCTGTTCTCCCCCCGTTACAATGTAAGTTTTCCAGCATAAATAAAACGATTTCGCCATAGCGATAAAAGGTAGAACCATGTCGCCAGGCTTGCCGGTCAAAGTGGCCTGGCAGGGGTTGAACTTTTCGGTTTGCGCAGAGGTGCTGTTATATGAAAGTAAAGCAGTGCTTATCAGCAGAAAAGAACCTTCTCATACGTAAGAATACATGCCGGTTATTGCTTTTGGGGATCCTTTTGGCCACTTTTCTCTGGCTGTATCGAAGCTTTTATACGGAAAGAGCCTGGACCTCCCTTACGCTGGAAGGACTTCAGGAGATACAGATATCATCCACCGAATACCCATATTTCTTATATCATATGCACGATCTACAATCTCCGATTTTTACTAATAAAAAGCTATTATATAAAACCACCCTGTCTCTAATTGACAAGCCCCCCCATGATTATTACAATTTTGCATTTTTGTATGAAGACCAGCAGAAGATTCTTTTCCAATACAGCCCCACTATAAATGAAGTGTATGATATCAAGAATAAGCTAGAAACCTCATCTGACTTAAAAGAAGTGCTTCTGGATCTGGCCGCTTTATACAGACAGGAAATTGATAAGACCTATGGTGCCCTGCTGGTGTGGGAGGAAGCGGAAAAAATATTTTCAATAGATACAACCGCCAAAATAACCGATATTTATACCAGGGCGTCTTTTTATGTGCAGCGGAAAGATGGCGTAGACCATGCCGATGTCCAGCCACTGACGGCAAATGATACCGCCATCATGAAAAAAATATATGGAAACCAGTGGAGTTGGGAGCGGAAAGGGATTATTGTTGAAGTTGGAGATTACCGCATGGCTGCATCCATGAACGGCATGCCGCATGGAGCCGGTAGTATAGAAGGCAATAACTTCCCGGGCCATTTTTGCATTCATTTCCTGGGCAGTACCATCCACGGCGGGGGTATGGATATCCGCCACCACCGGGAAATTCTGAAAGCCGCAGGTAAACTGCCGTTAGATGATTATTAAATGGCCTGAGTTTAATAAGATTTTGCACCACATGCTTAGCAGTTTATGATTCTCACTAATGGGAAATACTGTTTGAGCAGGTTAAATATTGACGAAATCCCGGCATTACCATATACTTTCTTTAGCCTCTGGCGAAGATTCGGGAACGGCAAGAGGCGTATAACAGGCGAAAGAGCGGTTAAAATGCCGAATATATTGTCCAAAATCCCTCTTCCACTGGTGAATCTTTTAAAGTTGGCGGGCATCATTGCCGCAACCCTGGGTGCCCTTTACCTGTTTGTCCTGGTTATTGAATATGCGGCGCCCTTTGTCATTGCCCTTGTATTGGCCGCGCTGATTGAACCGTTTACGCGCTTCTTGTCCAAAAAAAGGAAATTTACTCTTCCCCGGCCTCTGGCGGCGCTGATCGGGACGATCCTGATTATAGCCATCGTAGCGCTGGTAATTTTCGGCATCGGCAATCTTCTGTTCAACCAGGCCCGGGAATTGATTATTCTCTTACCGGCAAAATATCCCGGCCTGGCCCAGGATATTATTGACTATCTCGCAGATCTGCAACGGGCTATCGATTTTTTACCTGAGGAAGCGGTTCAGAGCGTTAACAGTTTATTATCGCAGCTTGGAGAATTTATTTCCGGCTTTGTCAGCAGCGCGGCTCTTTATCTCTTTCATTACGCCGTCTCCATCCCCGAGATACTATTGTTCATTATTTTAACTATTTTGTCCATCTATTTTATTTCCCGGGACTGGCTGAAGATGGAGGAAGGGATCAGCGGGCAAATTCCTCGTGCCTGGCTGGACAAGTACTATATCTTCCGGCATGATATGCTGGCCGCCCTGTTCGGCCTTATTCGCGCAACCCTGATTTTGATGGCCGTCACCTTCGTCCAGCTTTACATCGGCCTGCTTATTTTGCAGGTCCAGTATGCCCTGTTAATAGCCTTTATCGTCACCATCCTTGATGCCCTGCCGGTAATCGGTGCTGGCCTTGTCCTGATCCCCTGGATTATTTACTCCTTTATCACCGGCAATTTTAAAGTTGCAGTTGGACTGATAATCATCCAGGTGTTAATCACCGTGGTAAGACAAGTTATCCAACCTAAAATACTGGGTGATCAGATCGGTATACATCCGCTTTTTACCATGATTGCCATGTATGTAGGCTTTAAATTCTTTGGTGTATCCGGCCTGATCGTGGGCCCGGTTATTTTTGTAGTCGTCAAAAGCGTTCTCGGTTTCTATACTAAAGGGCGCAACTTTAAACAAATAATTTTTGGAAATGACCCGTAGCCGGCAGCCCTGTAATTACACCCCTGTGGTGGACAGGTGCCGCTAAGGGCGGTGCGGCAAGGTTTTCTATGGCCGCGATCAAAGGATCTAGTCCTGAAAGATGCGGATGTCGACGCTCCCGCTCCAGTTCGATGTTTTAATCATGATCAGATGATCCGTATTATTTCTGAATTTAAAATCAAGATAATCGGACACGGTGGCGTCCCTCCCCGGCGGAACATAGTAAACCGGCACACTGTGCGGGTAACGCTCCACAACTTCCAGGCCGGCCTCCAGGACGGCATTGTAAAGGGTAGAGGAAACCTGGCATACGCCCCCGCCTATGCCCATGCCGCCGACCACCGGCGCCAGGCGATAGCCTCTTTCAAACGTCCGCGGCCCATTGGCCCGGTTAAAAGAAAACAGTTCTCCCGGCATCAGGACATAATTGTTTAAGGAGGCAGTAGCCAGGTGAATGTTCGTGGCCCTGCCGCCGTTGCCTGCGCCGATCCAGGTCCGGTAAGCCCCGATCTCCCTGTTGATGCGCTGGTAGTGCCGAAAGGTCACTGCCGGATCCAGTTGCACCAATTCCAAAAGGACCATGCTATGAGCCGGGGCGGCCATGACATTTTCTACGGTCGCCGCTACATTAACCTGCCTGCCCGGGACTTCGGCTACCAGCTCCCCCGTGGCCATATCAAGGTAAGCGTTGCGCGGCATACAGTTTATATCCCTGGCCAGATCCCGGACCAGCGCTTCCACTTCGTTACGGCGCATCCCCTCCACCAGGATGCCTTCAATGGTAACGCCGGGATTAACCGTTTTACGCCAGGGTTCCAGCAGGCCGATTCCCCGGGCTGCCAGGATGATGCCGGTGATCAATATGGCGGCAATGGCCGCAGCAAGCCTTTTTTTCCGGCCGGCAACATTCATTTTTCCCCACCCCCGCCGCGACACAGTCAACCCGGGCCCACCAAAGCTTACCCCGGCCGGCGGCACCGGCTTTTTTATTAGAAATGTTTTCTCTTCGGAAGACACCAGGATCGCTTTTCCTGGAGACAAGTGGCTCAGAGTGATAAAGATTTCAGGTCAATCCTGCGCCGGCTTCGCCATTGATCAAAACAGTTATAGCATATGTATGCGCCTTTTTAACCGCTTATTCAAAAATAAAGGCACAAGGATTTTTTACCCCGCAGGAGATTCGCGCCGCCAGCCGACCCAAGGCCCGCATAGGAATTACCCGTGCCAGCACCGCGGCAAACCGGCCGAATTTCCGATAATATTAATTGAACAGATTATCATAGCTCCAGCTCCATCTGGTTACTAAAAAAAAAAGCAGTCCAATTATTGCGAACTGAGTTTGGAGTCCGTTTTAATTATCTTTAAATCCCATAATCTTGCTGGAGCGTTCATATTTGCGCCGGGACACTTTGTCGTTTACCAGTTTACAACGGGCGCACTGGGGCCAGGTATTCGCTTCGATGAACCATACTTTGCCTTTTTTGTCCAGGGCCAGATCAAAGCCGATAATGCGCAAAGGAAATTTTGTACTTAAATAGCCGGCCATTTGATGCGCCAGATCCACGATTTCTCTTAAAGTAGCCATGGGGTCCTGTTTCTGGTCATATACTTGCAGAATATGATTTAAGGGATAATCCTCCGCTCCCCTGGCCACATTGGTAACAACGGCATCCTCTTTCAAGGCCACTTTGGCCGATGTAAGGGTCAGTTCCCAGGTGGCGTATGGCTTCTGCATAATAACCCTTATATCAAAGGGACGATTATTTAATGTAGCCAGATCTATCCCCTGCTGGATAATATATTGATTTTTCGAAATGATCGGCAACAGCTCTGTTAAACCGCCCGGCAGTGCAATCTTCCTGGACGCGTTTTGCGAAGATAACACGCCTTCATGTTCATTAATCCTGTGCACCCGGAACACCCGGTGGCCCTGGTGCCCGGCGTCGGGCTTTACATAAATAACCCTGAAAAGGGAGATCATTTTATGCAGGTTCTGCAGATTGCACCAGACAGTCTTAGGCACATGATTGGCCAAGATCGGGTGGCCCAGCAGAGCCCCGGTTTTTTTCATTTTACTTCTTATAATTTTATGGTTGATCATCATGTTACACCTTTACCTAACCTTTAAACTCTTTTTTTTAAAGCAGCCCGGGTTTCTATTCAGTATATGTGCCCGGTATGACTTTGGTTCAAGTTTCAGGCTATATCGTGGATATATAAAAGCAAAAATTTGTGGAAGGTGCCGGCCGGCCGGCAGGATAACTACTGTTCAAGAAGAATATTTACCTGGGATGCGGTAACGAGGAAACAGCCGTTAATTAGCCGAGGACCGTATGATATGGCGTTCCCCGGGACACCGGGACGCTAATTTTTTCGGCTGCAGGTAACCATGCAGCCGCAAGCGATGGGGTTTTTGATGCGTTCTAAAACAAAAGAGCTAAACAGCGGGCAACTGCTGGCTAAAAACTTCCTGATCAATCTCTTTGGGAAAGCAGTTCCAGCCCTGGTTGCATTAGTCACGATCCCGCTATTAATTAACGGGATGGGCAGCGACCGCTTCGGCCTCTTCAATTTGCTGCTGGTGACAGTGGGCTACTTTAGCCTGTTCGAACTGGGCATAGGCAGGGCTATAACCAAGTTTGTTTCCGAGGCCCTGGCCACGGGAGATCAAAAAGGTGAGTTAACCAGGTTATTATGGTCTTCCTTTGCCCTGCTACTGGCCCTTGGGTTGCTGGCCATGGTTCTATTGATTGTTTTTACTCCTTATCTGGTCAAAAACATCTTAAATGTACCCGGGTTTTTAATCGAGGAAGGTATGACCAGTCTGCTCTATGTCAGCCTTAGTTTGCCCCTCATGCTCACTTCTGCCGGCGTACACGGGATCCTGGAGGCCCAGCAGCGCTTTGACCTGATTAACCTGATCCAGATCCCTTTCGGCATCTCAAACTACATCTTTCCTTTACTTATATTACTGGCCGGCTCCAACAATCTCTCCCACGCTATCCTCAGTATTGTTTTCGCCCGCGTGGTTGTACTGGGCGCTTCGTTCTGGATCTGTTTTTACACCCTGCCGGAAATTAAATCTCCTCCCCGGCTCAGCGTTGTTGATATGAAAAAAGTATTGACCTTTGGCGGATGGCTTACCGTATCCAATATCATCAGCCCGCTGATGTCGTACATGGACAGATTTTTTATCGGCGCCGTATTGACCCTCACCGCAGTATCTTACTACGTGGTCCCCTATACCATTGCCACCAAGTTGCTATTAATCGTGGCCAGCCTGGCCATGGTCCTCTTTCCCGCCTTCTCTTACTCAAAAAATCAAGACCGGCAAATCTATATGCGCCTTTACCGGCGCGCCATCAAATATATTTTTTTAATCCTTATACCGGTAGTGCTTGTTTTGTCTGTTTTTGCCTATGACCTGTTATCGCTATGGATGGGCGCCGCATTCGCCCGAAACAGCTACGTTGTGCTGATTATTTTAAGCCTGGCGGTGATGGTCAATTCCCTGGCCAATGTACCCTATACCCTGATCCAGGCTTTTGGGAGACCCGATATTACTGCCAAATTTCACCTGGTCGAGTTCCTCCCATATATGGCTTTGCTGTGGTTTTTTGCTTCCAGGTTCGGTATTGCCGGCGTGGCCGCCGCATGGCTGGCCCGGGTCAGCCTGGATGCCGTTTTATTGTTCTGGTTTGCCGACAGGCTCCTCGCTATGGAAACCAGGAAGCAGCGCAGCATCTATCTGCTGTTTATCTTGAGCCTGATTCCGGCCGCCGCCTATTTGCTGATCCTGGGGCTAAGTACGTTTGCCCCGGGTTTAGTGGCCCGCAGTTTGATGACTGCGGCCATATTTATGGCCCTGGGGCTGGCCATATGGAGATTTTTATTGGAGCCTGACGAAAAAAGCTTTCTCCTTCAGGGCTACGGTTCCTTAAAAAATAAGCTGGGATTAAACAACAGATAATTGACGGCCGCGCTGAAAGCGCGGCCGTAATAATAACTCCCTTACCCGGCCAGCCGGAACGCGTCCCGCACCGGCCTTAACGGGTTAACTGCCCGATTTTTCCCGAACGCCTAAAAAAACCAGCCAGACTTTTAAACAGGGAAGCTTACCGGAGAATGTCGTGCAACGCAGTCAGAACTTTCTCCAGATCAGACCGCGTAATGTCCTTGTTGGTGGTAAAGCGAACCCGGTCCGGCTCCATGATTACCCCCAGCACACCGCGTTTTTTCAGTTCTTCCAGCAAAGCGTTTGCAGACATGGACACCGGTTTAAAGATGACAATATTTGTCTCCACGGTTGATGGATCAAATTCCAGGCCCGGCATTCCGGCCAGGCCGTCCGCCAGGAACCGGGCATTGGCATGGTCTTCGGCCAGGCGATCAACCATCGTGGTTAAGGCCACAATCCCCGCGGCGGCAATGATGCCGGCCTGGCGCATCCCGCCGCCCAGGCGCTTGCGCCAGCGGCGCGCTTCGGCTATCCATGCCCGCGGCCCAACCAGAATTGAACCGATGGGCGCGCCCAGCCCCTTGGAAAGGCAAAACTGAACTGTGGTGGCACAGGCGGCCAGTTCGCTTGCCTTGACACCCAGGGCGATGGCGGCGTTAAAGATGCGCGCCCCGTCGAGGTGCAGGGGCAGGTTATGCTTCAGCGCCACTTCATAAACCGCCTGCATGGTTTTTAAGGGAATGACCGTGCCCCCGGCGCGATTGTGCGTGTTTTCGAGGCAAATCAACGCCGTGGGGGGCAGGTGAATATCGTCTTCGCGGATGGCCTCCTCCACCTGCTCTGCTGAAAGGGCGCCCCGATGTCCTTTAAGGGGCCTCAACTGGACCCCGGCAAAAACCGAAGCCGCCGCCGCCTCGTAGTAAAAAATGTGGCTGTCCTGCTCCAGGATAACCTCGGTGCCAGGGCGGGTATGGGTCAATACGGCGGTCTGGTTACCCATGGTGCCGCTTACTACCAGCAGGGCATCTTCTTTCCCCATCATCTCCGCAGCCATTTCTTGCAGGCGGTTTACAGTAGGATCTTCACCGTAGACATCGTCACCCACCTCCGCCTCATACATGGCCCGGCGCATCTCTGCGGTGGGCCTGGTTACTGTATCGCTCCTCAAATCAATCATCTTCCCGCGGCCTCCCCGTATGAATTCGTGTCCGGTTTAAAATAATTATAGCACATACAAATGGGGCAAAAATACATAGAGATCCCCTCTTGCCCGGGGGATCTCTTTTCTTTTAATTAAGATGGACCGGCTGCCGCAATCGCGATGATTCAGCCTTTTGCTTACGGTGATACTTTGGGGTTTCTTTGCAGGTACAGGTGGAAAAAGAATTCACCTACAGCGACCAGGACGGCAAAGGTTAGCAGTGAAGCCGGGGTGACCCGAAATGCGCCGCTAATTAAACTGAAGATATAAGCAGTCAGAGCGGCCAGCCCCCCGTCGGCGATAGAAGCAATCAGGTTGCCGGCAGCCGGTAAAATCGCCAGATCTCCAAGAAGATAATTAAGGGCAGTTGCCGCCAAGGCCAGGCCGATAATCCAGCTCCAGGGGTTGCCTCCCGCTACCCAGGCAAAGGCGATAACGGCAAACAGCAAAGTTAAAGCGAATTTACTGATTAAAGCGCTCCACGTGGTCATATAATTCATACCCCCAATTGTGGCCCTGTGATCGTCGAACTATCTCCTTAATCCAACTGGCAGCCCTGCAAAGCCGGCCGGGACTGGATGGCACTTTAAATGACATCTCTAGTGCGGTTGGTCCGGGCTGCCGGCAGGCTGCTGGAAAGAAGGAGGTTGGGGCTGCTCCAGGGAAAATTGACGGCCCCCAACATTGGAAAGATCAAAATAGAGCCTGGCGTTTTCATCAACACCCCAGTCGCGAGATGAACCGGAATCCTGCACCTTCAGCAAAGCCTGCCGGAAAAGAGTGTTGTGAGCCTCTTCCCGGTTTAAGAGAAAGTCAATCATCTCGCGGACATGTTTATCATTAATCTGGCGATGCAGATACTCGTATACCACCTTGGCTCGTTGCTCCGCGGCAATGTTGGACAGCAAATCCGCGGGTAGATCCCCGGTTACATTGACATAAGCAGCCGTCCAGGGAACCCCGGAACCATTAACTAAATGCGGCGCCAGTCCGGTGAGCACATGATGTTCGATGGTCCCGCTTTCCACCGCTTCAGCCTGGACATCATGACCGTTTAACAGATTTACGGCTGTGGAGACCATTTCCATATGGCTCAACTCTTCCGCAGCGATATCCATAAACAGATCTTTTATTTCGGGATCTTTAATGCGGAAACTTTGAGAGATATACTGCATGGCCGCCTTTAGCTCACCCTGCGGCCCGCCCAACTGTTCCACGAGCATGGCGGCGTAGGTGGGGTTGGGCTTCTCCACCTTTACCGGTTGGAGCAGGTTTCGATCATATTTAAACATCAGCTAACCTCCCTAGATGAATATAACCTTTCGATACCTCCTTTAATCATGGTTATCTTGCCTTGTGCCGCAGAATTTATGCAAAATGCCCGTCTTGCCGGGGAAGAGATTTTTCCCACCCGGTAGGCCCCCGGGGCAAAAACCGGCAGCAAGGTTACGGCATCATTCCCTCTAAATTTCAGGTATAGGACAAACCGCGGGCTTAATAGGTTATCCTTGAGGAGGGGAAAAAAATGAAAAATGATATTTCGATTAAAGATCTCGGCACTCTGGCGGAAGATGAAAAAAACCTTTTGCTGGAGTACTGCCGCTCCGCATTTGCCGATAAAGCACTGGCCAGGCAAAAAACCAGCCGGAAAAGCATAACCCTGGCAAAAGATAATCAGTACACTTATAAACTGGTAGCCGAGATTGACGACAAAAGGCCTGTGAAAACAGTGGAAAAAGCAGTGGGCGAACTGGGCCTTTCTGCTGAAGCGACCAAAAAAATTTTAAAAGGGTACCAGGATCGGGACATAAAAAAATACCAGATCGCCGATATTAAATACCTTTCTGAACTGATTCAGATGCTGGAGCCGGCGCAGCAGAAAAAAGCGGTGGATCTGATCGTGCAAAACCGCAAAGACCTCTACCATGTTAACAAGGAAGATGTAGTCATGCTCCTGATCAGCGCAAACCAGGTTAGCCCTTATTTCGCCGAAGTATGGTATAACGGGATGATCCGCCTGCTGGAAAAAATTAACCGCAAAACAGCCGTGGAGAAAGAGTTCCTTAACGAGATCGATCCCATTTATCAAAAAGACCTGAAACGAAAGTTAAAAACCGCCTCCGCCAGGCTCGACGAATTGAAACAAAAGATCTGACTGGACATCCACAATAGCCGCCCGGTGCACCCTGCCGCATACAACACTCCCGCCAGCTCACTTACGGTATGTTATCCCGGCTATCTCTTTGCTACAATAAGGGTATCTGATCAAAAAGGGAGGTCTACCGGTGCGGGTAATTTCCGGTACCGCCCGGGGCATGAAGCTTAAGGTTCCCCCGGGAGAGGCCATCAGGCCAACCGCCGACCGGGTTAAAGAAGCGCTGTTCAATATACTGGGAGCCCGGGTAATCGGGGCGGCAGTGGTGGATTTATTTGCCGGCAGCGGCGCCCTCGGTATTGAGGCGCTGAGCAGGGGGGCGGCCTGTTGTACTTTTGTGGAAAACAAGCGATCCCACCTGGCTGTAATCAGGCATAACCTGCAGCAAACCGGTTTAATTAACCGGGCCCGCCTCTTGGACCGGGAGGCCACCGCGGCCCTGCAACTTCTCGGCCGTGAAGGCGGGCAGGCCGATTTAATTTTCCTTGATCCGCCTTACTGCAGCACCCTCATTTCCGGGGTGCTGCAGGCTGTACACCGGCTGCGGCTCCTGCGGGAGGGCGGGCTGGTGGTAGTGGAATTTTCCCGGCACAACTGTAACTGGGTGTCGCTGTATCCCGGGATGAGGCTAAAAAAATACGGTGACACGCAACTGGCCTTTATTGATGGATCAGTGCTAGATGCGGCGGCGGCTGAAAAAGAAGGCCAGGCGAATGGCCCGGATCATGTATAATACGGCAGCCACAACGGTCAGGAGGCCCAAAAACAAGGTGAGCTGGTTTAGCATAAACACAGTCCTGGTCCACCAGAAGGAAATGCTGCTAACCGGCCGGGTCTGCAGGAACACCGACAACGCCAGCCGCCCCAGGACGGCGCTGGCGGGCCCCAGCAGCAGCGCCGTATAAACTCCCGCCAGGACAGCGTGCACCAACCGGGCCAGGATATACGGAGCAATCCGGATATCTGACTTGGAAATGATGCTGGCTACCTGGGCATGCACGGAAAGGCCGCTAAAGGCGATAATCATGCTGCAGGCAATAATTTTATCCCGCATGGCGGCGCCGGCCGCCTCCGCTGCAAACTGGCAGCCCAGGTCAATTTCGAACAAACCGCTGATCAGGGCCGGAGCCAGCTCCGGGCTAAGGCCGCCCAGTTTTAACAAAGGCTCAAAAAACTGGCCCAGCAAACCGACTACCCCGATCAGATCAAGAATGCGTATAATCACTGAAAAAAGAATAATAAAACCGCCGACAAGCAACAGGGTGTCCACGGATTTGCGGATGGCGTCACCCATTAGCTGCCCCAGGGGGCGGCCGTCCTCCGCCCGGGCCTGCACCAGGGCTTGCAGGGCGCGGGAGATCAGGCGTCCCCTGCCGGGGGTAGCATCCGGCGAACCGGGCTCGCCGCGGCGGTAGAAGCGAAGCAGCAGCCCCAGGGTAATGCTGGACAAATAGTGAGCCAGGGTGATGGAAAGCCCCGCCTGGGGAAAACCAAGCATACCCACGGCCACTGCCCCAGACATAAACAGGGGATCCGCGGTGTTGGTAAAACTTAACAGCCTTTCCGCTTCAACGCGGTTGCACAGCTTTCGCTCGCGCAGCTCCGCCGTCAGAACCGCACCGATGGGGAAGCCGGAAGCCAGGCCCATGGCCAGGACAAAGGAGCCTGCTCCGGGGACATTGAAAAGAGGCCGCATCACCGGTTCCAGAAATACTCCCATCATATGAACCACGCCAAACCCGATAAGAATCTGCGAAAAAACAAAAAAGGGCAAAAGGGCCGGAAAGACTATATGCCACCATACTTCCAGGCCGGCTACAGAAGCGCTGAATGCTTCCTGGGGAAAGCGAACCATCGAAATGGTAAGAAACAAGGCCAAAACAGCCAGTAAATATGTAACCAGGTGGCGTTTATGCCCGCCCAGGGTGAGGCGCATGCGGTAGAGCAGGAAAAAAAACAGCAAGATTACAGCCGCAGCAATGACATAAAGCAACAGGCCTACCCCTCCCGCCGTTTTTAGTGCCGTCATGTAATTTATTTATAATATGTTTATGAGAGGGGTAGACCAAATATTTGCCGGAGTCCGGATCAAGGCCTATCATTATTAACATTTAACAATAGCGGTTCCGGCCCAGGCCGTGCTTGTTGAAAACCCGCGGATTAACTTCAGCCAGATGGGTAAAAAAGCGTTGTAAACGGCTGTTTTTCATATGATCCTGCCGTGTTGATCCATCCCGGCATTCAGCGCACAAAAATCCGTTTGTCTGCTCCGCCGTGCGAAAAGCGGCAGCCCGCTCACTCAAAATAGCGATACATTGCGGTTCGCCTGTCATATACAACACCTCCTAATCCTGCCAATGTTGCAACGATGTTTGCTTCTGCCTTAACTTCTTTTCCGGCCGGTGAAGTTTGAGGGTAGCTTTATAATAGCATAGAATTCATAGTATTTCAATAGTTTTAATAGTTAAAGAAATCACTAACAAGCTCCTATTTGCCTTGCCTGGTGTTAGCCATGAGACCTCCTTTGACTGAAAAACGGGCAAACTGGTAAACTTAGAAAAAGACTACGAAAGGGGACAGATAAGCATGGAAAATCAGGGTGAAAAAATTACGTTCAAGGTGGAGGGCATGAGCTGCAACCATTGCAAGCAAAGCATTGAAAGGGCGGTCAGAGCTTTGCCCGGAGTTACCTCGGCCACGGTGGACCTGGCGCAAAATGAAGTGGACATTTCCTTTGATCCGCAGAAGGTGAAAAAAGAGGAGTTGCAAGCGGCCATAACCGGCGCCGGCTACCGGGTTGTGGGCTAAACCAGTATACAGAATACAAAATACTGTATACTAATATACTATCTTTTTAGCACTTCCTCCAGCGCTTCCAGGAAACGGCGATTCTGCTCGGCGGTGCCGAAAGTAACCCGGATATAGGTGGGGTAGCCAAAAATATCCCCGGTACGGACAATGACCCCCCGTTGCAGCAGCTTCTGAAATACTTTGCGGGAATCAACTTTAACGTCCACAAAGCAAAAGTTGGCCTGGGAAGGGACCGGCTCCAGCCCCAGTTTCATCAATCCTTCTCTTAACTGCGCCTGGCCTTCAGCCGCCAGGGCCCTGCTTTGCCGAACATGTTCTTCGTCTTCCAGGGCTGCCTGGGCGGCGGCCTGGGCGGCGCTGTTAACGTTAAAAGGCTCCCGCACCCGGTTTAAATCGGCTATCACCTCGGCCGGGGCGGCGCCATAACCGATGCGCAGCCCCGCCAGGCCGTAGATCTTGGAAAAAGTGCGCAGCACGATCACCGGGAGCCCTGCCCGGACATATTCCAGGCCGGCGTCGCTGCCGTAGCAATCCGCATATTCGTAGTAGGCCTGGTCAAGCACCACCAGGACGCCGGCAGGCAATTGTTGCAGAAAACGATCCAGCCGCTCTTTATCGACCGCAGAGCCGGTGGGGTTATTGGGACTGCAGATGAAAATAAGGCGGGTGCGTTCATTTACGGCCGCGGCCAGTTCATCCAGGTTGAATTCAAAATATTTTCCCCGGAGAGGGATCGCGCGCGGGATACCGCCCATCATGCGCATGGCAAACTCATACTCGGAAAAGGTAGGGCTGACGGCAAGCGATTCATCACCCGGATTGATGTAGGTCCGGGTAATTAAGCTGAGGATCTCGTCTGAGCCGTTGCCGAACACCAGTTGCTGCGGCTGCAGTGCCAGCTTCTCGGCCAGGGACTGCTTTAAATAAAAACAGTTCCCGTCGGGATAGTAATGCAGGCGGGGCAACAGTTCCTGTAAAGCCTGCAGGGCCAGGGGAGACGGGCCCAGCGGGTTTTCGTTGGAAGCCAGCTTGATTACATTTTTCAAGCCCAGTTCCCGCTCCACCTCTTCCACCGGTTTCCCGGGGACATACGGCTTAATTAAATCAATGCAGGATCTTTTCTCCGGTTTACTCACGGCTTTCTCCTCCCGAGCCCATAATATGAACGTAAACCCATTATACACCAAACCTGACGCGGAAAAAACTCTCATCCAGGCAAACCTCTGCTGATGCCCTGGAGAAGGCAGCCGCCTCTAAAGATTCACCCGGGGAAGGGGAGGTCTCAAACAAGGCATACCCCGGAGCTACCGGGCATAATGTGTAAGCGGGGGGATTTTTATGTTTATGACCATCATTATAAAAAAAAGCCGGCTGGCGCTGATTTTAGCTCTGGCTGCCATCTTGCTGCTACTGCTTTTAACTCCCCTGTTCAACCTGCCCGGCCGGCTGGCGGCAGTGTTCAACCAGAGCGAACGCCTGGTGCCCATCTACTATGTCGATACTACAGAAAAAAAAGTGGCCGTCTCTTTTGACGCCAGTTGGGGCGCTGAGCGCACGCAGCAAATCCTGGACACTTTAAAACAGTATGAAATTAAAACTACCTTTTTCCTGACCGGTTTCTGGGTGGAAGATTACCCGGAGTATGTTAAACTAATTGTCGAAGAGGGGCACGAACTGGGCAACCATACTTTCAGCCACCCGCACATGAACAGCCTCACCCCCGGGCAGATTCGCGAAGAGCTGGAGAAACTGGAGCAGATGCTCATGGAAGTAGCCGGAGTAAAACCGTCTCTGTTCCGGCCGCCATTCGGAGAATACAACAATGAAGTAATCCGTATAGCCAGTGAAATGGGTTATAAATCCATTCAGTGGAGCATTGATTCACTGGACTGGCAAAATATCAGCAAAGAAGAGATGATCAACCGGGTTACCAGCCGGGCTCACAAGGGAGCGATCATTCTTTTTCACAACAACGGTCTTCATACCGCCGATGCTTTGCCCGAGATTATTGAGTATTTCCAGAAAAACGGTTACCAGATCGTACCCATCTCAGAGTTGATTTATCACGATAACTATTATATCGACCCGCACAGCGGCGCTCAAATTAAAAAGCAATAGCGATTTCGGCGTGGCATTAGGCACCGCGCCATCCGGGTTACCACGGTGCTGCTGATGCCCAGGGAAGGGCACAGCTTGCAGCACGGCAAAGAAAACAAAAATTACTGGTTGTCGCTGTCGCTTCTCTCTGGTATAATGCAGATAATTATTTAGTAAAGCCAAAAACAATGACGGGGCCAAAAGCTTCAATTCCACCATCCAGAGAGGGACTCCGCCGGCTGCAAGGGTCCCTGGCTGCCTGAAGTCATAAGCCTCCCCCGAGTTGCCCGCTGAAAATTTAAGTAGGCCGGGCCGGCAGAGATGCCGTTATCAAACAACGAGCGGTTCCTTGATCAGGAACAACAGGAGTGGTACCGCGGGAACAGGCCCGTCTCTTATCCAGAGACGGGTTTTTTTATTTAGTAGTGTAACTCAGGAGGGCAACAAGATGAGCATTGGCTGGCAAGAACTATTCGCCCGGAGGGCCCGTTGCATTACCGGATCCCAGATCAGGCAGTATTTCTCACTTACAGAAAAACCGGAGATCATCTCTTTTGCCGGCGGCTTTCCTGAAAGCCGCTGCTTTCCCGGCGAAGAAATCTCGCGGGTCATTACTGATCTGATCACCAGCGATTGTCGCGGCACGCTGCAATACACGCCCACCGAAGGAAATTGGGATCTGCGTACTTATCTGGCCGGGAAAATGCAGCGTGAAGGCTCGCCCTGCGGGGTAGAAAACATCATCATTGTGGACGGCTCCCAGCAGGGACTGGATTTAATCTGCCGCCTTCTGATCAACCCGGGAGAGCCGGTCCTGGTGGAAGAACCGGCCTACATCGGCGGCATGGGCGCCATTACCTCTTACGGCGGTATACCCGTGGGGATTCCCATGGATTCACAAGGCATTATGCCCGATATCATGGAGAAAACTCTTCTCAAACTGAGGAAGCAGGGGCAAAGCCCCAAAGTCTTTTACACTGTAGCCAACTTTCACAACCCTACCGGCTACACCACCAGCCTGGAGAGGCGTAAAATAGTAATGGAGCTGGCCCGCCGCTATAACCTGATCATTATTGAAGACAACCCGTATGGTGAGCTATGCTACGAAGGGGAAGTCCCGCCCAGTTATATCTCCCTGGATCGGGAAGGCCGGGTGGCCTACCTCGGTTCATACTCCAAAACATTTATCCCCGGCATCCGCATCGGCTGGATCGCCGGAGCGGTACCGCTCATCGAAAAAATTTGCCTGGCCAAGCAGACCGCCGACCTCTGCTCTAACTCCCTGGGGCAGCGCCTGGCCTGTCACTTATCCCGGGAGGGCTACCTGGATCGGCACGTGAAGCGGCTGATCGGTTACTACCGCCGCAAGCGGGATGCCATGCTCGCCGCCATGGAACAATATTTTCCTCCGGAAATTAAGTTCAGCCGTCCCGGGGGAGGCTTTTTTACCTGGGTCACTTTCCCCCGCAGTTATCCTCCGGCCCGGGAGCTGCTGATGCTGGCCCTGGAGCGAAAAGTGGCTTTTGTGCACGGTGAAGGCTTCTTCAGCAACGGCGGCGGCACCCACTGCGCCCGCTTCTCTTTTAGCCAGGCGAGCCTGGAAGATATCGACACCGGTATACGCCGCCTGGGCGAACTTTTCTATGAGGTCCGGGATCAAGCCGGCAGGCAGGCGGCCCATGGGTAGGGGCAGAATACAGGAGAGAGGATACAGGAAATAAAAGGGGGGAGTTGGTGATGGGAAAAGTGGCGATAGTTGACAGCGGCTGCGCCAATTTAAGCAGCATCCACAAGGCGCTGCTTCGGGCCGGCATCACTGCCTTTGTCACTTCTGAAGCCAAAGCCATAACCGGAGCGGCCGGAGTCGTCTTTCCCGGAGTGGGCTCTTTTGAGCATGCCGCGGCGCTGCTCAAGCAAAAAGGGCTGGATGAAGCCCTGCTGCAATGCGCCGCCGCGGGTAAACCTTTTCTGGGAATCTGCCTGGGGCTCCAGCTTCTTTTTAGCTGCAGCGAAGAGCAAAGCTCCGCCACAAACCGACTTCCCTCCGGCCTCAATGTCATTCCCGGAAAAGTAATCCGCTTTTCCCATGGGCTGCCGGTGCCCCATGTGGGCTGGAACCGGGCTGTGCCCCGCTACCGGCACCCCCTTTTTGAAGGGCTGCCGGACGGCGCCTATTTTTACTTTACCCACTCATATTTTGTCCAGCCGGAGAATCCCGGGCATATCCTGGCCCTGGCGGAGTACGGGCACCCCTTTACCGCTGCCGCCGCCAGGCAAAACCTCATGGGAGTGCAGTTCCACCCGGAAAAGAGCGGTCCCGCAGGCTTGCGCCTCCTAAGCAATTTTGGTAAGATTATAGCCGATCCAGATTTATTGTAGCTTCCGTTCAGGAGAGAAGCCGGAGATGCTGGCCAAACGAATTATCCCCTGCCTCGATGTTAAAGGCGGCCGCGTGGTCAAAGGAACCCGCTTTGTTAATTTAAGGGACGCGGGAGATCCGGTAGAGCTGGCCGCTTTTTATGACCGGGAAGGCGCGGACGAACTGATCTTTCTTGATATCACCGCCTCCTCCGAGGGGCGCCGCGCCATCCTCGATACGGTGCGCAAAACCGCGGCAGCAATCTTTATTCCCCTGACCGTGGGCGGTGGCATTGACTCGGTCGAATTCATGGGAGAGCTTCTCCAGAGCGGCGCCGATAAAGTTTCGATCAACACCGCGGCCCTTAAAGACCCGGGCCTGATCCAGGCGGGGGCGGCCCGCTTCGGCAGCCAGTGTATTGTTGTCGCCATCGATGCCCGCAGGGTTAAAAGCGCGCCTCCGGAAGCACCCTGCTGGGAAGTATACAGCCACGGCGGCAGATACCCTACCGGGCGCGATGCCGTGCAGTGGGCGGTAGAGGTGGAAAAACTGGGCGCCGGCGAGATATTACTCACCTCCATGGACGCCGACGGCACCCTTAACGGTTATGACAACGCTCTTCTAGCCGCGGTGGCCGGCGCTGTATCCATACCGGTAATCGCCTCGGGGGGCGCGGGCACCCTGCAGCACCTTTATGAGGCGCTTACTCTGGGGAAGGCTCACGCCGTTCTGGCCGCAACCATTCTCCATTACGGGGCATACTCAATTCGCAGCATCAAACAGTTCCTTTCTGAAAAGGGTTTACCGGTCCGTCCGGTCAACCGGTACGCATTTAACTATTTGCCAGAGGAGGCTGGAGCATGAAAGAACAAGGGACCTTTCGGGTTAAAAAAGGAATGGCCCAAATGCAAAAAGGCGGCGTGATTATGGATGTCACTACGCCTGAGCAGGCCAAGATTGCCGAAGAAGCAGGAGCCGTGGCGGTGATGGCGCTGGAAAGAGTACCCGCGGATATTCGCGCCGCCGGCGGGGTGGCCCGGATGGCCGATCCCGAAGTAATCCTGCGCATTATGGAGGCGGTGACCATCCCGGTGATGGCCAAGGTTCGCATCGGACACTTCGCCGAAGCCCAGGTTCTGGAAGAGCTGGGCGTGGATTATATCGACGAAAGCGAAGTGCTTACACCGGCCGACGAACAGTTCCACATCAACAAGCACCAGTTTAAAGTGCCCTTTGTTTGCGGGGCCCGCGACCTGGGAGAAGCGCTGCGCCGTATCGCCGAAGGCGCGGCCATGATTCGTACCAAAGGCGAACCGGGCACCGGTAACGTGGTGGAAGCGGTGCGCCATATTCGGATCGTGAACGAGCAGATCCGCCAGACCGTGCATACCCCCGACGATGAGCTGCCGGCGCTGGCCAAGAAGATGGCGGTGCCCCTGGAGCTGCTGCGTGAAGTGAAGAAACAGGGCCGCCTGCCGGTGGTCAATTTTGCCGCCGGCGGTATCGCCACCCCCGCCGACGCCGCCCTGATGATGCAACTGGGCTGCGACGGTATCTTCGTCGGATCAGGCATCTTTAAATCAGCGGACCCCGCGAAGCGCGCCAGGGCCATTGTCCAGGCCACCCTGCACTACGACGATCCGGCTGTAGTAGCCAGGGTTTCCCGGGGGCTGGGCGAAGCCATGCCCGGCCTGGAGATATCCTCCCTAACCGCGGCCGACCGGATGCAGGAACGGGGTAACTAATGTGGTGAAAATCGGCGTTCTCTCCATCCAGGGAGCGGTTTCCGAGCATATCGATCTGCTGAAACGCTGCGGCGCGGTTGCGGTACCAGTAAAGAAGCTATCCGACCTGGAGGGGCTGAAGGGGCTGATTCTCCCCGGCGGGGAAAGCACCACCATCGGCGGGTTGATGGAAAAGTACGGCCTTACCGAAGCAGTCAGAGCGCGGGCCCGGGCCGGCATGCCCGTTTTCGGCACCTGCGCCGGCATGGTTCTGCTGGCCCGGGAAATTCTTGACGGGGCCAGGGAGCAGCCGCGCCTGGCGTTGATGGATGTAAAAGTGCGGCGCAACGCCTTTGGCCGCCAGAGGGAGAGCTTTGAAGCCCCGGTGCAGATAAAAGGATTCGACACCCCCGTGGAAGGCGTGTTTATCCGGGCGCCGCTGATCGAAGAAGCGGGCCCCGCGGTAGAGGTGCTGGCCTCCCTGGACGAAGGCATAGTTGCCGCCCGCCAGGGCAGCCTGCTGGCCGTCTCCTTCCACCCGGAGCTGACCGACGATCTGCGCCTGCACTGCTACTTCCTGGAAATGTGCAAATAAGAAGCACGGGTTCCGCCCCATGCTTCCTTCGGAGGTGGCGTCTGTGAATGCCCGAGAGCGGGTATGCAGGGCTATTGAGTTTAAGGGGCCGGACCGGGTACCGACCTGTTATTACAGCCAGCCGTGGCGCGGCGATGTATTGCCGCTGGTGGCTCTGCCCTCCCGTGACTGGATGCCGCCTGAGCCCTACTACCCCTACGGCTTTATCCTGGAGCTGATGGCGCTGGGCTTATGGCGGCCGAAGCGCCGCCTGCCCCGGGGATGGCAGAAAACCCGGCACCAGGCCATGGACGAATGGGGCTGCCTCTGGGAAGTGGACGGCAGCGCTACCTACTTAGGGCAGCTACGGCGGGGCCCGCTGGAAGAAAGCTGGGATCTGCTGGAACGCTACCAGCCTCCCGACATGCGCGATCCTACCCGCTACCCACTTTTCGGCCTGATCAAGAAGCTGGCCGGAGCCGGCCGCTACCGCCTCGTCTGCGGCGACACCTTTATCTTTAGCCGCTTACTCTTCCTGCGCGGCTTTGACCAGGCCATGACCGACCTGGTTCTCTACCCGGAAAAAGTGGACCGCTTGCTGGATCTGCTTGAAGATCACTTCCGCGGTTTTATCGAAATGGTGGGGCGCTTCGGGGTGGATGGCATTCAGTTCGATGACGACCTGGGGACGCAGCTTAATGCCATGATCAGCCCGGACATGTTTCGCCGCTTCTTCCTGCCCCGCTATACCAGGCTGGTGCAACTGGTCCACGAACTGGGGATGCACTTTATTCTTCATTCCTGCGGCAATATCGGTAAAATGATCCCCCTGCTAATCGAGGCCGGTATCGATGCCCTGCAGCTTGATTCGCCCAACCAGACCGGGCTGGACAGGCTGGCAGAGCTGGGCGGCGGCAAGATCGCCTTCTTTAATGTAGTGGACATCCAGCAGGTCCTCCCCCAAGGGTCGCCGGAAGAAATCGAAGCCTATGTTGTCGAGATGATTGAAAAGTTAGGCTGTTACAACGGCGGCCTGGTGGCGGCCACCTACCCCACCCTCTACTCCATCGGCGCCACCCGGCAGCAAGAAAAGATCATGTTTAACGCCTATAAAAAGCACGGCAAATACAAAAGATGACCGGATTCAGAGGCCGGGGCCCTAAAGAGAACAATCGGCGCCACTCTGGCAGAAACGGAGAAAGGTCACATGTCCAAATCTTTTTCTCGCCATAATGCAGATACGGAGAACGATGCTGCGCTCATACAGCAAGGGTATGTTAAAAAGGATTTTTCTTTTTCTCCGGGTACGGCCTACGCCTATATTATACTGTTCTTAATTCCAGCAGCGGCGCTGCTGCTGTATATCTATGCCATCAGGTTTTCCGGAAAGGCAATTCAAATTTCTCTATCAGGATTAACCGACTTGATCATGCTTGCCCTGTTCGGCCTGGGATTTCTACTGTTAACAACGGCCCATGAGCTGCTGCACGCCCTGGCTGCCATTATATTCTGCCAGGCTAAAAGAAAAGATATCAGATTCGGCGTGATCTGGAAAGTGCTTACCCCCTACACGCACTGCACATTGCCCATGACCCCGGCCCAATATAAAATCGTCTTATTTCTACCCAACATCGTTCTCGGAATTCTCCCGTATATCCTGAGCCTGGTGATCGGTTCCCCCCTCATGTACTGGTACGCTTCGTTAATGCTGTTGGGAGGCCTGGGGGATCTCTTTATCTATATCCAAACCACCAGGTTGCCGGCCGAAGCTTTGATCATAGATCATCCCTCTAAAATCGGTTTTTTGGCCTACATTAAAGAAAGTCATTAGCTCCGGCCTATCCTGTGATCAATTAATATCTTCATAGCAAAAAAACCCCGATGTTTCCGGGGTTTTTCGTTTTCGTGCCCTTATTCCCATTCGATGGTACCGGGAGGCTTGGAGGTAATATCATAGACGACCCGGGCCAGGCCGGGTATTTCCCCGGTAATACGGGCGGAAACCCGTTCCAGGAGCTCGAAAGGCAGTTTTGCCCAGTCTGCCGTCATGGCGTCTTCCGACCTGACCGCCCGCAGGGCCACCACCGGACCGTAATGGCGGTTGTCTCCCTTGACCCCGACGACATGGATACCGGTGTGCACCGCAAAATACTGCCACAGATCCTGCCCCAGCCCGGCTTTTTCAATCTCTTCGCGAAAGATGGCATCGGCTTCCCGCAGCAGCTCCAGCTTTTCTGCAGTAACCTCCCCGATCACCCGCACCGCCAGCCCCGGCCCCGGAAACGGCTGGCGCTTGAGGACGCTATCGGGCAGGCCAAGTTCCCGGCCCACCAGGCGCACTTCGTCTTTAAACAGCTCCCGCAGCGGCTCCACCAGCTTAAATCCCAGTTCTTCCGGCAGGCCGCCGACATTGTGATGGGACTTAATCACCGCCGCGCCCGCCACGGTGCCGCTTTCAATGACATCCGGGTAGATGGTCCCCTGGGCCAGGTAGGCGATATCGCCCAGTGAAAGTGCTTTTTCTTTAAACACGCTGATAAACTCGGCCCCAATAATTTTTCTTTTCTGCTCCGGATCAGTAATGCCGGCCAGCGCCTTTAAGAAACGGTCCCTGGCATCCACGTGGATAAACTGCCCTTTGAGGCGGCTGCGGAACAGATCCACCACCTGTTCCGCCTCTCCTTTGCGCAGCAGGCCATGATCCACGAAGATGGAAACAAAACGCTCCCCCACGGCCCGGTCCAGCAGGAACGCCACCACCGTAGAGTCGACGCCGCCGCTTAAGGCGCAGACCACCCGGCCGTCCGGGCCCACGGAGCTTTTGATTTTATCCACAGCGTATTGCACAAAGCTGCGGGGTGTCCAGTCCGGGGTGCAGCCGCAAACATGATAAAGAAAACTCTTTAATATGTTCATGCCTCCCGGGGTATGCTGCACTTCGGGATGCAGTTGCAGTCCGTAGAGGCGGCGGGAGTCGTCGCCGATCGCGGCAATAACACCGTTTTCCGTGCGGGCCAGCACCTTGAAACCGGGCGGCGGTTCCAGCACGGCGTCCCGGTGGCTCATCCAGCCGTAACAGCATTCTTCCTGTTCGAAACATTCGCCCTGAAAGAGCGGCTCGCGCTCATACACGGTAAAAGCGGTGCGGCCGTATTCAGAGCGGCTGCCCTGCTCCACCTTGCCTCCCAGTTGCCTGGCCATCAGGTGCATGCCGTAGCAGATGCCCAGCACCGGGACGCCCCCTTGAAAAAGGGTGCTGTCGCAACGGGGCGCCCCTTCCAGGTAAACGCTGGCCGGGCCTCCGCTGAGAATAACCCCGGCGGGGCCATGCTTGCGGATTTCTTCCCACGGGGTATCATACGGCAATATCTCGCAATAGACCCGCGCTTCCCGGACCCGGCGGGCGATGAGCATGCTGTACTGGCCTCCAAAGTCGAGCACTATTACTTTCTGCATTTGCGGTTTCATGAGCGAATTCCACCTTTCCTTGGATGCAGCGGCAAGATCCGGTTACAGCTTTCCGTTTGACCGGGCCGCGGAAGATCATAACGCTATTCACGGCTTGCCTGCCGGATAAGAGCCGGTAAAACAGGCCGTGCAAAAACCGGTATTAGTATCCCCCACCGCGGCGTAGAGATCTTCGAGGGAGGCAAAAACAATGCTGTCGGCCCCCACCTCGCCGGCCAATCTCTCCAAATCCGTACCGGCGGCGGCCAGGTCAGCGGCCAGGGGGATATCGACACCGTAGTAACAAGGATAAATATAAGGCGGTGCGGCGATATAGAAATGCACCTGCGCCGCTCCCGCATTTTTTAACATGGCCGTCAGTTTCCGCGCCGTGGTGCCGCGTACCAGGGAATCGTCCACCACCGCCACTTTTTTCCCTTTCAGCAGCCCGGATACGGTGTTGTACTTAAGTCCAGCCGCCAGTTCCCGCTCGCCGGGAGTAGGCTCGATAAAGGTGCGGCCCAGGTAGGGGTTGCGGTGCACGGCCCACTCCAGGGGCAGCCCGGACGCTTCGGCCAGGCCCATGGCCGCGGAAACCCCCGAATCGGGGGAGGGGATCACCATATCCACGTTTCCGGCCAGGAGGCGGGCCAGGCGGCTGCCGATGGCTTTGCGGACCAGGTGCACATTTTTGCCTTTAAAATTGCTGTCCGGCCGGGCAAAATAGATAAATTCAAAGATACAGAAAGCCTCTGCAGGCCGGTTTACGTACACTGACGAATTTACCCGTCCCTGCTCCACCAGGATAATTTCCCCCGGCTCCACCTCCCGGTCAAATGAAGCGCCCACAGCATCCAGGGCGCAGGTCTCGGAAGCGAATACCGTGGCTTCACCGATGCGGCCCATCACCAGGGGCCGGAACCCGTGCGGGTCCCGGAAGGCCACCATTGTTTCGCCGTCCATGGCCACGGCGGCATAGGCGCCCCTGATCGCCGCCATGGCTTCCCGCACTGCTCCGGAGAGCCCGCGGCGGTGGTGGCGGAACAGGTAAGACAACATCGTTTCGGTATCTGAAGTGGTGTGAAAGATATGGCCCTGCTCCAACATGGCCTGCCTGAGGCGGCCGTTATTGGAGAGGTTGCCGTTATGGGCCAGGGCGATCCCGCCGCCGCGCGCCGGGCGGGCAACCAGGGGCTGGGCGTTATTGATACAACTGAGCCCGGTAGTGGAATAGCGCACGTGGCCCAATACTGCGGGGGCTTTAATTTGCCCCAACATTTCGCGGGGAAACAGCCGCGATACCAGCCCCATGCCTTTGCGGCAGGCCATCCCTCCCGGCCCCTCAAAGGCCATGCCCGCACTTTCCTGGCCGCGGTGCTGCAGCGCCAGCAGGCCATGGTAGGCCAGGTGGGCGGCGGTGCCGGGGCCGTGGTAGTTATAAATAGCAAATACGCCGCATTCCTCTCGCGGCCGCCCTGCATCTGGAACTGGCACCAGGTAAGATTACCTCCTGCTGATTAAGGCTTTCCTGCTGAAATCTATATTTTGTTCAATTTGCGACGCAAAAACTCCTTTTGGCGGGCAAACTTTTTTTCTTTAGAGACCAGCGGGAACAAAAATTTTTTCTTTAATTCATCCACATTTAAGCAAGCAGCAAGGCAAAGGGGCCGCCCCGATACACAAGGGAAGGGGCTGCGCGCCTGCGGTGCCAAAGCTATCCGGCTATCCCTAATCGCTGGAGTGATACAAATTTTTTACAGCAAACAGACTTTTTTCCTTAAAGCCGGTATAATAATATGAGGGTGCTAAAAAGTGCTTTACATACTGCGACCCGGCAGGGCCTAGGATGCGGTGCCATGGCCTTATTATTTTAGACAATGTTCAGCACCGGGGTGTATCCTAAGAACTGCAGGAAGCAATACCATATTACTTTTTGGAATGGAGGTGACTACCCTGGTCAGTCAGGAGGAAAAGACTTTGGGCATGCTGGTCCACTTACTGTCATTTGCGGGATTTTTTGTGCCTTTCGGCAATATCATCGGGCCGCTGATACTCTGGCTGCTTAAAAAAGATGAGCTGCCCTTTGTGGATCACCACGGCAAAGAATCTTTAAATTTTCAAATCAGCATCATTCTTTATACAGTTATCGCGGTCATTCTCTGCCTGATCTTGATCGGCTTCTTAATTCTGGCGGCCATACCGATCTTCAACCTGGTTATGGTCATCATTGCCGCTGTCAAGGCCAATAACGGCGAGGAGTACTCTTACCCGCTAAGAATACGGTTTATCAATTAATAAACCAGCGAAGACCCCGGGGTTGGCTCCCGGCTCCTGGAAAAAGAGCGCTCCCTTTCAATGACCCCCCCGGCTCCTTCAACATATATATAAGATAACTATGTTGAAGGAGTTGTTTTCAGGTGCCGCGCGGTAAAATTAAGAAGGTATTTCCGGGATCAAACTCGGCTTACGGTTTCTATTCGTTTTACGACCAGATCATTGGCGATGACGCCGCCCGCATTTTCGTTATCAAAGGGGGACCGGGCGTCGGCAAATCCACTTTTATGACCAACATTGCCCGGGAGCTAATTCGCCTCGGTTACGATGTGGAGTATCATTGCTGCTCCGCCGATAACAGCTCGCTGGACGGCATTGTCATCCCCCGCCTGAACATAGCCTGTATCGACGGAACCGCTCCCCACGTGGTCGATCCCAAAAACCCGGGGGCGGTGGATGAGATTATACACCTGGGTGAGTTCTGGAACGAGGCGGGCATGATCGCGCACCGTGATTCCATCCTGAAAGCCAACCGGGAAATCAGCCGCCTCTATCGCCGTGCTTACCGTTATCTTGCGGCGGCAAAACTGTTTCTTGACGAAGTGGAAGATTATTATCGCGAACACAACGCCCTCGATACCGCCGGGCTGGCCCGGCTGGCCCTGGAGGTGACCGGTGAAATCTTCGGCAGCCAGGTCAACGAGCGGCAGGAGAAGCGCGTCGAAAGGCATCTTTTTGCCACGGCCATTACCCCCGACGGCCCGGTCAGCTATCTAGAAACCATTGTTGACAGTGACTACCGGCGCTATATCATCTCCGGCGACGACGGTACCGGAAAAAATGAGCTGATCGCCCGCATCAAGGATGCAGCGGTGATGCGTAATTATTATGTGGAGGTTTATCACTGCGCCCTGGATCCGCACAAAATTGATCATGTGATCATCCCGCAACTGAAAGTGGCCGTCTTAAACAGCGTTACCCCCCACCTGCTCGAGCCCGAAGACGGTGACCGCGTTATCGAAACAGACGGCTATGTTAAAAATCCCGGCGATGCCCTGGAAAAAGAAAGGGATCTGGCCCGGTATCTTTACCAGGAATCCTTCGATGCGGCCATCTCCTATATTTACCGCTCCCACGAGGTGCATGATGAACTGGAAAAATACTATATCCCGAATATGCGCTTCCATGAAATCAACCGCCTCGGCAAATTGGTTCTGGAAAAAATCCTGTCGTACTCCGAGCAAATTAAACCGGCCTGACTTTACGGCAATAGCAGCATCTCCAGGGCCGGCCCAACATATCATGCTTTAATTTATGGGAAAAAAATCGTTGACAGACCAGCAACAAGGCGGATATAATTGAAAAGTAATTAATGCGGGCAAAGGCGCCCTACAGCAGTGTCACCACTGCGGGAGGGCGCTTTTTCCTTTTACACCCAAAAAAAAGGAGTGGTACTATTAATGGGGATGACCAAAGACGATGTCATGCATGCCGTTAAAGAAGCAGGGGTGAAATTTATCCGGCTGCAATTTACCGACCTGGTAGGCCAGTTGAAAAATGTAGCCATTACCGTGGAGCAGCTGCCGAAAGCCCTTGACGGTGAGTTGATGTTTGACGGCTCTTCCATTGAAGGATTTGTCCGGATCGAGGAGTCGGATATGTTTCTTCGCCCCGACCTGGATACTTTCGCCCTCTTTCCCTGGCGCCCCCAGGAAGGCGGTGTAGCCCGGCTTATGTGCGACGTCTACAACCCTGACGGCACCCCCTTCGAGGGCTGCCCCCGCTGCCAGTTGCAAAAAATGATTGCCCTGGCCGCCAGAGAAGGCTATACTCTCTATTGCGGCCCCGAAGCCGAATTCTTCCTTTTCCATACCGACAGCGACGGCGCGCCGACCCTGCATACCCACGACCAGGGAGGCTACTTTGACCTGGCTCCCACGGATCTTGGCGAAAACGCCCGCCGGGACATCTGCCTGGGGCTGGAAGAAATGGGCCTGGAAATCGAAGCTTCCCACCACGAGGTTGCTCCGGGACAGCATGAAATTGATTTTAAATACAGCGACGCCCTGCACTGCGCCGACAGCCTGGCCACATTTAAGTTCGTGGTGCGAGCTATCGCCCAGCGCCACGGGCTCCATGCAACGTTCATGCCCAAACCCATCGCCAATATCAACGGCTCCGGCATGCATACCCATCTTTCATTGTTCAAAGACGGAGAAAACGCTTTTTATGACCCCGAAGGCCCCGATCAGTTAAGCCAGGTCTGCCTTAGTTTCATCGCCGGCCTTCTGGAGCACGCCAAAGGCTATACCGTCGTAACCAACCCGCTGGTCAACTCTTATAAGCGCCTGGTGCCCGGGTACGAAGCGCCGGCCTACATCGCCTGGTCGCACCGCAACCGCAGCCCGCTGGTGCGCATCCCGGCCCGGCGCGGCATCGGCACCCGGGTTGAGCTGCGCAGCCCCGACCCGTCGTGTAATCCCTACCTGGCCTTTGCCGTAGCGCTGAGAGCAGGTCTCGACGGCGTGATGCGCAAGCTGACCCCTCCACCCCCCGTGGATGGAAATATCTATAATATGACCGATGAAGAATTAAAGGAGCGGGGCATTGACCAGCTGCCTTCCAACCTCTACAACGCGGTTATGGAGCTGGATAAAGATCCGGTTATCCAGGAAGCCCTGGGCCCACATATTTATACTCGCTTCCGGGAAGCCCGCTTGAAAGAGTGGGACGAATACAAAATCCAGGTGCATGACTGGGAGGTCAAGCGATACCTGGCCCGTTTCTAGCCCATTTCGAAGGGGGGAGGCTTCCGGCCTCCCCCCTTCTTTGGGCCGGAGGCGGCATAAACAGGGGTTGTGTACATTTTTAGTAGGTGAATAGGGGTTGAATAGAGAATGAGACCTCTATCGGTGACTCAGCCGAACTCCCAAGAAAGGAGAAGAGGTCTCATCCATGTTTAAGATTCGCCAGATAGTAATTGTAGTCCTGT
>JAKPEE010000148.1 GCA_029552125.1 Bacillota bacterium
AACAGGACTACAATTACTATCTGGCGAATCTTAAACATGGATGAGACCTCTTCTCCTTTCTTGGGAGTTCGGCTGAGTCACCGATAGAGGTCTCATTCTCTATTCAACCCCTATTCACCTACTAAAAATGTACACAACCAATTGGCTGTTCTCTAGTCTACCCCGTACAGGTAGTTGTCTTATTGTATTATCATAAAAAATGAAAATAGAAAAAATTTAATGACAAACCGGGAAACTTGTTTTATAATAAACTTAACACTAGTAATTATTAACCTGGTTAAGCAATTCTCTTTCGGGGGGAGGGAGGAATAACTTCTTTAGGAAAGGGCTTAACTAATGATACAATCGGTCTTAACTACAATTAAAAAAATTTAAGGAGGCATTACTTAGATGGCAGAGTTTAGTGAACTTGTAGGTAAACTTAAAGCCAAAATGGATATTGTGGATCCTTCTAAAATAAAGGGTATGAATGCTGTCTATCAGTTCGACCTGTCCGGAGATAACGGCGGCGTTTTTCATGTAAAGGTAGCCGACGGCAGCGCCGTCCTGGAAGAAGCGGCTCACGACAACCCCAATATAACCATTAGCATGGCTGCCGATGACTTTGACGCGTTATTGGATGGCAAACTAAATGCAACCTCGGCATTCATGGCCGGCAAACTGAAAGTTAAGGGCGACATGTCTCTGGCCATGAAGCTTCAAGGACTGCTGGGATAATACTGCGGGCCAAAAGACAACCATTTTAATGAAGAGGGGCTGCCCCCTGGCTGGAGGATAGCCCCTTTTTTAATTCCTGCCTGTTAAAGTTAAGGCAAGATCTCTAGCTGAACCATACCCACGCCATGTGGCAACAGGCCAATTTCAGCTGCCGCCGCCCGGGAAAGATCAATAACCCGCCCGGCGTGAGCAGGGCCACGATCATTAATGCGCACAATAACGCTGCGGCCTGTTTTCAAATAGGTGACCCTGACCAGGGTCCCGAAAGGCAATGTCCGATGAGCAGCCGTGTAGGCGCTGGCATCAAAACGCTCGCCGCTGGCGGTATATAGCCCGTCCAGCCCGTCAGACCCGCCGTACCATGAAGCCAGCCCTTCGATGGCTTCGCTGTAACTGCGCTCTCCCCGGGAGGGAAGCGCCGTTTCCCTGCCCGTGTCTGCTTTAGCTTCATAGAGTGACACCTCCATGGAGACCTTCTCCTGTCTGGAAGAAATGAAACTCAGCTCTTCTGATTTAATTACAGGCATACAAATCAGGCGCTTCTCCTCTTCAAGTTCCGTTGAAAAATCAACCGGTTCGCGGAAAAAAAATAGCGTCCCGGCAACTACGGTCGCAGATAAAAAACAAAATATGGTTGTCTCAGCAATTCTTGGCAAACGATACATATTGTTCCCCCTCTTTTGGCCGTTTTATCTCTCTATTCTAATTATTATATGCAAACAATTAGCCGTCTATGTTTTAGGCCAGCTCAGGGAAAAGCCTAAAAACATTCTCCTGGATTTGCGTGGCTAAAGACGTTATCTCCATATTCAATAGAAGGGCCACGCGCTCGTAGGTAGCTTTAATAAATGCAGGCTCGTTTCGTATCCCGCGGTAAGCCTGGGGCGAAAGATAGGGGCAATCTGTTTCCAGAAGAAGGCGCTCCCGCGGAACTTCCTTAATTAGTTCACGCAGGGCATGAGAGCGGGGGTAGGTTACCGGCCCGGCCACGGATAGATAAAAACCAAGCTTAATGAAGTTGCGCAAATCCTGCCGGTCCCCGGAAAAACAATGCATAATCCCTTTTCTGGGAGGAAGTTTCTCCTCCTGCAGCACCTTGAGGGTAGCGGCGCTGGCTGAACGGCTATGAATAATTAGCGGTTTATTCACCCGGCAGGCCAGACGTATATGCTCTCTAAATACTTGCTCCTGAATCTCGGGCGCAGAGAGATTGCGGTAAAAATCAAGGCCGGTCTCGCCGATAGCCACTACCTTTGGGTTTTCCGCCAGGCTTTCCAGTACTTCTGGCCAGCTAGGCGAAACTTCTTCCACAAAGTGCGGGTGGATTCCCACAGCTGCCCACAGCGGTTCATAGCGTTTGCTTAAAGCCACAACCCGGTAAGAGTTTGCTTCCGAAGTGCCTGCGTTGATAATCGAACAGACGCCCGCAGAAACCGCCCGCTCCACAACCTGGTCCAGGTCGCTTTCAAATTGAGGGAAGTCCAGATGGGCGTGGGTATCAATCAGGCTGTTCATCTAGCGGACACGGCTTCCCACGGCAATCTCTTTGTCCACGGTGGTTAAGGCCAGCCTTCCCTGTTCGTCTTCTGCGGCCAGTAGCATGCCCTGGGATAAAATACCCCGCAGCTTGACCGGTTTCAGGTTGGCGGCAAATAACACCAGCCGGTCAAGCAGCTCCTCGGGGCGGTAATAGAGAGCGATGCCTGCCACAACCTGGCGCGGCTCGCCTTCACCCAGGTCAACTTTTAGTTGCAGCAGCTTATCGGCTCCTGGTACCGGGGCAGCTTCAACGATTCGGCCGACTCTTACTTCCACCTGCTGAAACATATCCAGCGTAATGAGACCTGGCTTCTCTTCTTCCGGCCTGACTTTGGGGGCAGCCTTGGCGGGGTCATCCCGGTTCAACTCTTCTTGCAGGTTTAAGCGGGGGAAAAGGTCCTCTTTACGGCAGACTTTGGTGCCCGGTTGAATAAGGCCCCAGCTTTGCAAACTGGCCCAGCTCTGCAAGTCCGGCTGTCCCTGCAGCCCCAGTTGTGCCCAGATCCGCTCCGGGGTCCTAGGTAAATATGGCAGTAAAAGAACAGATATGAACCTGATGCTCTCCACCAGGTTGTACAATACTGTAGCCAGACGCTGGCGGCTGGACGGTTCTTTGGCCAGATCCCAGGGGGCATTTTCGTCAATATATTTATTGCTGCGGCGGATTAGCTTCCATAACTGCGCCATGGCGTCTCCGATCTTCAGATCATCCATCAGCTTTTCCATTATACCCGGCGTCTCCAGCGCTGTTTGCTTAAGCTCTCTGTCAGAGCTGCTTTCCTCCGCCTGCGGTTGCGGTAGAATTCCTTCAAAATAACGTTCCACCATGGTCAAAGTGCGGCTGACCAGGTTGCCCAGATCATTGGCCAGGTCAGTGTTAATGCGCTTAACCAGTGCTTCGATACTAAAGACACCGTCCTGCCCGAACGGTATTTCCCGCAGTAAGAAATGCCGCACCGCATCGGTACTGTAGCGGGCCGCCAGGATCCGCGGATCAACTACATTACCCTTAGATTTGGACATTTTGCCTTCCTGCAGCAGCAACCATCCGTGTCCGAATACCGTGCGGGGCAGCGGCAAGTCGAGAGCCATTAAAAAGATGGGCCAGTAAATGGTGTGAAAACGCAAAATATCTTTGCCAATCAAATGCACATCCGCCGGCCAGAAGGTTTCCATAAGGCTGCCTTCTTCACCGTACCCCAGGGCTGTAATATAGTTGCTTAAAGCATCAAGCCAGACATAAATAACATGTTTTTCATCTCCGGGGACCGGGATGCCCCAATCAAAGGAAGTCCGGGAGACACAAAGATCTTCCAGGCCCGGCTTGAGAAAATTATTGATCATTTCATTTTTCCGGGAAGGAGGCTGAATGAACTCCGGATGTGTTTCAATATATTCCATCAGCCGGGAAGCATAGCGGGACATTCTAAAGAAGTAAGCTTCCTCGGCAATCAACTCCACGTCACGCCCGCAGTCAGGGCATTTATGGTCCTGCAACTGGCGCTCCTGCCAGTAAGCTTCGCAGGGCGTACAATACCATCCTTCATATTTACCCTTGTAGATATCACCCTGCTCCAGGAAACGTTTAAAAATACGTGCCACTTTTTCGGTGTGGCGCGGCTCAGTAGTGCGGATAAAATCATCGTAAGAGATGTCCAGCTCTTTCCAAAGCTCTTTTATCCAGGCTACAATTTCATCCACAAATTCCAGGGTTGTTTTCCCTGATTCGGCCGCCTGTCGCTGTATTTTCTGCCCGTGTTCATCAGTGCCGGTTAAAAACCAAACCCGGTAGCCGGTCAGCCGCTTAAAGCGAGCCAGGGCATCGGCAGCCACCGTGGTATAGGCATTGCCGATATGCAGCTTGTTGCTGGGGTAATAAATGGGTGTGGTTATGTAATATGTTTTCGGTTTGGCCACAATTGCGCCCTCCCTTTTAATACCGAACAGGATGAAGCTATTATACCAAACCGAGAAGGCCTGTCAAGCAAGGAAGAGCTCATTCTCTATTCAACCCCTACTCACCTACAAAAAATGTACACAACCAGAGCTCTCACTTCATTTGACGCCCCGATCACCTCCTAAAAACCTTACACAAACAAGATTGCAGAACAAATAATTGCAATGGTGACTTTTTTGGGAAAAAAAATATTGACTTACCATGTCAATTACTGGTATAATAAGCTTGCGCTTATTTTGTCGTAAATTGTTGAAGAGGAGGAAATAATGTTGAAGTCAACAGGGATCGTGCGCAAGGTAGACGAGCTTGGAAGAGTGGTCATTCCCATCGAACTTAGGAGGACGCTGGGTATCGAAGTAAAAGACGCATTGGAAATTTATGTTGATGGAGAAAAAATTATTTTGAAAAAATATGAACCCGCCTGTATTTTTTGCGGTAATGCCGATAATGTAAAACACTTCAACAGCCGGATCGTCTGCCGGGAATGCATCAAGCAGATGGCCGCGGATTAAGCTTCACTCGGTACAACGCTAAAAGGCGGTAAAACCCTGTGTTCCGCCTACAGTGGTGATGTTTAGCAATGGGGCCGGTTGGACTTACGCCACCGGCCCCATTTATGCTTAATATTTGGTGCAGTCTAGAGCCGGTCTACCTCTTCCAGGGGAAATTCACGAACACATCCGGCTTCTTTAAGTTTAACCAATATCACCTTTTTCCCCGGGTTTACTTTTTCCACCAGGCCTTCGCCATCCGGGGTAACAACCGCTTCACCTACTGAAAATTGCTCTTCCCGGGCCTCTTCATAAGCGTTCAATTCAAAACGCAGGCAGCACATCAGGCGGCCACAAACTCCCGATATTTTAGTGGGATTTAAAGAAAGATTTTGCCCTTTGGCCATACGGATGGAAACGGGCTGAAATTCTTCCAGAAAGCTGGCGCAGCAAAACGGCCGGCCGCAGGGTCCAAACCCGCCAACCATCTTGGCTTCATCACGCACACCGATCTGGCGCAGTTCAATACGCGTTTTAAAAATGGCGGCCAGGTCTTTTACGAGTTCCCGAAAATCGACTCTCTCTTCAGAAGTAAAATAAAAAATGATTTTACTGCGGTCAAAAGTATATTCTACGCCAACCAGCTTCATATTTAAACCGTGGCGGTTGATTTGAACCTGGCACTTTTCAAACGCATCTCCTTCCCTGCGGCGGTTTTCTTCAGCCTGGCGCAAATCAGCTTCTGTAGCAATACGCACTACTTTTTTCAACGGCTGGACAACTTCACTTTCCGCTACCTCTTTCTCCGCAGTTATAACAACCCCTATTTCCAACCCTCGGGCTGTTTCAACAATGACTCTATCTCCTACCGCTACCCGGTGGGTCGCGGGGTCAAAATAATAAATTTTACCGGCCTTGCGAAAACGAACCCCGATTACTCTAGGCATTTCTAAACCTCCTTTGCAGTTGAATCAACAACCCTTCCATGGCCAGGCGGCGGTTAACATTTGTTAATTTAAGCTCTTTAAGGGTAGCATGCAATAATTCCAGGGCCGCTACCAGCGTATGCGGCTGCAGCCCCTCCAGGGCGGAAATATCTTGATCGGGATTCACCAGCAGCGCTTCATTACAGCATAGTTTACGTATTAATCCGTCCCGGTAATAGAGGAATAACATTTCTAAAAACTGGGTTAAATCTTCGCGCTCGGAAAGAAGCACGGCCTGTTCAAGAATCTCCCGCGGCCTGAGGTCTCCTGCCGAAAGCTTGGCACCCAGGTTCGAGGCTTCCTGGATTCTATCGGCAAAGACGGGATCCCCTGCCATCTCCAGAGCCATCCCCGGCAGCCCTTTACTCATTCTGGAGATAAAGGAAGCTTTCTGGCGCTCAATCCCGGCCCGCTGCTCAAGAATGGAGGTAATGGCCGCAGGACTCAAAGGCGGCAGGGAATAATGGCGGCAGCGGGAAACGATAGTGCTGGGAAGCTGGTGGGGTCGCTCCGCCAAAAGAATAAAATAGAGCCCTTCAGGCGGCTCTTCCAAAATTTTGAGCAAAGAGGAGCCCGCTTCCGCCGTCATGCGCTCAGCCTGATTAATAAGGCATACCCGCGTTTCTCCCTCAAAAAAAAATTTCCCGCGAATTTCACGAATCTGCTCTATTTTTATGGTTTGGCTTTGGGGCTCCACATAAAAGAAATTGGGGTGATTACCCGAGGCAAAGAGGCGGCAAGAAGAACATTCCAGGCAGGGCTCGGCACCCCGGCGATCCGGGCAAAGTAAGGCGCGGGCCAGTATTTTGCCCCAGGTCCGCTTACCGCTGCCGGATGGACCGGTAATTAAAACAGCGTGACTGACGGTACCGGCTAATAAATCTGCCTGCAGCGCCAGGCGCACCTGTTCCTGTTCATGCAAATCGGCCCAAAGCATGGATAAAATCCTCTCCGTATAAACTTAATAACTACAACAGCGAAAAATCCAGCCTGCCTCTCTATTCTGCGACCACGGACAATAGCGGCCGGGGTTTTAGAGTCAAGTCCTGAAAGTGGACTCCAGCCTTTAGATCAGCTTCAAACCGGGCTATTGTTTCCGATAATATTATTTCTCCCGGATACAGAACCGGCACTCCCGGCGGAAACGGGGTAACCAGTTGCGCCGCGATCAAACCCGCCGCCTCCCGGAGCGGCACCATCCGGGTATTTGCAGTCGCAGCTTCCCGGGGGCTTAGTTTAAGCGCAGGCAAAGGATAAGGCTCCGGCAGGTGGTTAGGACTCCCGGTTCCGAAGCGTTGCTCCATATCTTGCAAAGCCCGCAGTAGCGCGGTTGCCGCATCTGCGGTCAGCCCGGGATGAACCAGCGCCACTAAATATGCTGGACCGGCCATCTCTACTTCAATGCCGCGCTCGTGCAGAAGTTCACTTAGCCGGTAACCCGACAACGGAAACTTGTTCCAGTAAATGGTCAGGCGCAGCGGATCTAGTTGCAAATCATGGGGAAGGTCATGCTGCTCCAGGCATTGAAAAACATGAGATTCATTGATGGCCCGCCTCAACCGGAAGGCGGTCTCCAGCGCTGCATCAAAAGCGCTATGGCCGAATTTTTCAAGCCATCCCCTGGCCAGATCCAGGGAAAGCAAAACAGGGTAGGGAGGACTGGCCGTCTGCAGCATGGACAGCGCCTCTTCCAGCTTCCGCAGTTCAGGAATATTTTCCCGCACATGCAGGTAAGCGCCCGGCGTCAGCGCACCCAGAGTTTTATGGCCGCTGTTTACCCATAGAGTAGCTCCCGAGCAGGCCGCCCCTCCGGGAAAGATTTCGTGGAAAATAAAATGGCCCCCGTGGGCTTCGTCCACGAGCAAGGGCATACCCCGCTGCCGCAACAGGGCATTAAGAGCAACCAGGTCACTGCTAACACCCCAGTAGTTAGGGCTGGTGACCAGCAGGCCCCGGGCAGTAGCAGAGCAGTTTAACGCGTGCGCCGCGTCAGCGATTGTAATATTTAGCGGTATCCCGGCGGGCCCCTCTGCAACAGGGATAAACTCTGGTCTGGCTCCGGATAAAATTAATCCTGCCGCTACAGAGCGATGACTGTTACGCCCTACAAGAAGAGTTTCACCGGGCCGGCAGAAAGCTAAAATTGCAGCCATCAGGCCGGCGCTGCTTCCGTTTACTAAAAAAAAAGTTTTTTCCGCCCGGAAAACCGCGGCAGCCAACTCTTGCGCTGCGGCAATACATCCCTGGGGATGATATAAATGATCCAGACCGGGAAGCTCCGTTAAATCATAGCGGCTCCAGTATTGGTACGGCAGCACACAATGAGCGGGGACATGAAAACGATGGCGGCCAGGCAGCTGTTTTTGCAGGGCATCGAGTATAGGATAACTACTATAGCCTTCGCCTGTCATGCTATCGCCTCGCCTGGATGCAACACCCGGGGTTTAAAACCGCAGGCCTCCTGCGGTTTAGCAGCTTAAATCCTAAAAACTATAATTGGGCGCCTCTTTGGTAATTTGCACGCCGTGCGGGTGACTTTCCGCCAGTCCGGCACTGGTTATGCGAATAAAGCGAGTCTTATGCTTCAACTCTTCAATATTTTTAACACCGCAGTAGCCCATGCCTGCCCGTAAACCCCCGACCAGTTGAAAAATCATATCCGACACTGTACCGCGATAAGGGACCCTTCCCTCGATCCCTTCGGGGACCAGCTTCTGTTCATGTTCCTGGAAGTAACGGTCGCGGGAGCCTTCTTTCATCGCACCAAGGGAGCCCATGCCCCGGTAAACCTTATAACTGCGGCCCTGGTATATTTCAAACTCCCCAGGACTCTCCTCGGTTCCCGCTAAAAGACTGCCGATCATCACCGCGTCTGCCCCGGCAGCAATAGCTTTGGTCAGGTCTCCCGAGTATTTGATGCCTCCGTCGGCAATAACGGGTACCCCATATTCTGCGGCGGCCCTGGCGGCCTCGTAGATAGCCGTTATCTGCGGCACCCCGATTCCGGCAATGACACGGGTAGTACAGATGGAGCCGGGGCCTACGCCTACTTTTATGGCGTCGGCGCCTGCCTTAATCAGGTCGCGGGTGCCCTCCGCCGTGGCCACATTGCCGGCCATAACCTGCAGCGAGGGAAAATGTTTTTTAAGGTTCTTTACCGTCTCAATGACCGGTACGGAATGACCATGGGCCGAATCAACCACGATCAGGTCTACTCCCGCCTGGATTAAGGCTTCCGCCCGCTTAAGCGCCTCACTACCCACACCTACCGCCGCCGCAGCCAATAGTCTGCCGTTGCTGTCTTTGGCGGCACGGGGGTATTGAATGGCTTTTTCTATATCCTTGATGGTAATCAGGCCTTTTAGATTAAAGTGCTCATCAACAATAGGCAGCTTTTCGACTTTATAGCGGCGCAAAATAACCTGTGCTTCTTGGAGCGTAGTTCCTTCGGGCGCCGTTACCAGCCCTTCTTTGGTCATCACTGCACCAATCGGCTGGGTGTAATCAACTTCAAAACGCAGGTCCCTGTTGGTAATAATCCCGACCAGCTTCTCACCGACGGTAATGGGCACGCCGGAAATACGGTAGCGTTCCATCAGGGCTGCAGCATCATTGATCGTATGCTCCGGTGACAGGCGAAACGGATTGGTGATGACACCATGCTCTGACCGCTTTACCTTGTCCACCTCGCCGGCCTGCTTTTCAATGGTCAGATTGCGGTGTATAACTCCGATACCGCCTTCGCGGGCCATGGCGATGGCCATGCGCGCTTCCGTAACTGTATCCATGCTGGCGGAAATGATCGGAAGATTTAAGGTTATCTGCCTGGTTAGCCGGGTCGTAACATCCACATCGCGGGGCAGGACCCTGGACTTGGCCGGAACCAGCAGGACATCGTCAAACGTAAGACCTTCCCGGGCAAATTTTTCTGGCAGCATTGATGATCCTCCCTGGCGGCAAAAGGCTTGCTAATATTGAAAACATCATAACAAACCCCCCTGGTGCTGTCAACCAGCACTGCGGCTGGAAAAGCGTTCACTGAAGAGCAGGATTTAAACAGCAAAAAACGAATAGTTTAGAAAATCTTTACACAACAGGGAGGAGATGTTTTGCCTTTTTTAGAGGTTAACGGAGTGCGCTGCTTTTATCACCAAGTTGTTAACGGAGGTGGGTTGCCCTTGATCTTTATTCACGGCTCCGGAGGCAGCCACAGCCACTGGCATTTCCAGCTAAAAGGGTTGAGCGGGGCAGCCATGCTTCTGGCGCCTGACCTCCCGGGACACGGCCGCTCTGCAGGGAAGCCTGCGGAAAGTGTCGGTATCTACCGGGAATGGATTTACTCCTTCGCCAGCTCTCTGGGGCTGACCCGGTTTGTGCTGGCCGGCCATTCCCTGGGCGGGGCAATCGCCATGGATTATGCCCTCCACTACACTGAAAGCCTGGCCGGGTTAATCCTCGTCGGCACCGGCGCACGGCTGCGGGTTGCGCCCGCCATCCTGGAAAGCCTGCGCCGTGGGCTGCCGCCTGCCTCCATGACTGAACTTGCTTACGGCTCACTGGCTACACCGGAGCTGCTACAACAGGCTGCCCTGGAAATGGCCTCCGTTGATACGGCCGTATTCCTGGCAGACTTTACGGCCTGCGACCACTTCGACATCATGGAGCAAATCCCCCGGATCACACAGCCCTGCCTGATTATCTGCGGCACTGAAGACCGGCTAACCCCTCTAAAATACAGCCGCTACCTTATGCAGCAATTGCCCCGGGGCGAACTGGTGGAAATTAGTGGAGCAGGGCATATGGTCATGCTGGAAGCACCGGAAGAACTAAACAGTGCCGTAGCCCGGTTTCTAGACAAGCTTTCCTGACCGGGGAGGGCCGTGTTCAATAGGCCAGCTCATTTTCGTCCAACACGTGGTAACCGTGTTTTTTTAGAAGCGCCGCGGTTACGCCGTCCCCGGATCTGAAACTGCCCCGGAAAGTGCCGTCATGAATACACCCCAGGCCGCAGGAGGGGCTGCGCGCTTTTAACACGGCGCCGGCAACGTTAAATAAACGGGCCAGCATCAGCGTCTGCCGGGCGCCCAGCAAAAAAGCCCCGGTAACATCGTTGCCGGACCGGTCAATCACAGAACAGCGCCGGGCTAGAACATCCTCGCCATCGCCGCCACTGATTTCTGCAGGCGGACGGGGCGTAGGCAGGCCGCCCAGTTGTTCGGGGCAAATAGGAAGGCAAATGTGCCTGTTGCAAAATTGCAAAACTTTTTCGCTCCGGTTATGCCCGCCGTCGTAACGGGTGCATAAACCCAGCAGGCAAGCGCTGATCAGGTATGTTTTTTTATCCATTATTTGCTCCTTTGTAATTGTTCTTTACCATCCGGTTATGTTATCATCGAAGCAGGACAACCCGGGGGTGAACTGTTATTCAAAAAAAGCGCAGCTTTTTTAATCTTGACGTTACTTACAGCCGGGCTTTAGAAAAACTGGCCGCCTTGCAGCCGGAGCAGGTGGCTCAAAACGCCTGTTTAATTTACGATGCGTCCGGGCGCTCCTGGCAGCTACCGTATCTAGGCCGCAATTATCGTGTGGAATACCCCGGGGGGAAAATATATGACCCGGAAGGGAATGAAGTTCCGCTTTACCTCTCCATCCTGATGTTGCACTACCTGGTTACCGCAGACGGCACGCCTTTAGCCGGGCAGTGGATATCATACCGCCACCTGCCCGGCGGCGATATCTATATAGGGCCTTTCCACCAGCGGGCCATTCAACCTTTTCTTCACTCTTTTGGCCGGCAGCCGGAAAATTTTTGCCGGGCGGCTGCCGCCCTGGGCGGCATAAAGGGGCCCGGCAGAGGCGTAAACATGATTATCCCGGTTTTTCCCCGGGTCCCCCTTAGTTTCATCCTCTGGCCCGGTGACGAAGAGCTGCCTTCTTCCGCCAATATACTTTTTGATGCGCAGGCTTCTTCCTACCTGCCGACAGAGGACTACGCCCATCTTCCCGCGCTGGTCATTACCGAGATGAAAAAGTATCTGGAACAGCATCCCGATTAATTTTCAAAATTTATTTCGACCTATCGCCCCCTGCCTCCTCTTTTTCAAGAAGGGGCTGCAGCGGCATCTTTTTTTTCGCCTCGCGGATCACATCAATGGCGGCATCTGGGCAAAAATACTGGCAAAGCATACACCCGGTACAGCGTTCCATCCGTTTCGGCTCAACAATTGGCGTCCCGTAGATGCCGATGCGGGTTGACCAGTCCAGAACCTGGGAGGGGCATTTTTCAATACAAAGCCCACAGCCTTTGCACAGTTCCGGAGAAACGGCAAATATCGCTTTTACACCTTTTGTTTCCAGGCGGGTAAACGTTTTGGGCATCAAGAGCCTCCTTTCAGACGGCGGTATGAACCGGCCCGGCAACCTGCTCATAGCCAAGCTGTAGGGCACGAAAGTTAAGTTCTCTTAGTTGCGGATCAGCCTTAAAGCGGCGCTCCAGCTTTTCGGCCAAAGCTTCCTTAACCTGCTCCAGGGTCACCATTTTTACCACGGCGACAATGGCCCCTAAAATGATCATGTTAAAAACCCGGGGATGCAACTCCCGGCGCGCCATGTCGGCAGCCGGAATAGCGATGGAGCGGGCTATGCGCAACTCTTTTACCGGGCCTTCTTCATGATACGCGGTCCGTTCGGCGAAAGCTTCCGGCGCTATGGTATCATAAGCTTGCAGCCCGACCACCTCGTCGGAAATCTCGGGAGCTTTTACCAGCGAACTGTCATAGATAAAAATGGTATTGGCGCCGCGGTACTGGCGGGTGCGGGAGATGGAGCGGGCGCTGAGCGCCACCACCAGGTCGGCCAGGAGAAACTTGGGCGCTCCAATGGCCTTTGGTGATATTTGCACCATGGCCAGAGATACACCGCCGCGCTGCTCAATGCCGAAATTTGGTATGTACAGAGCCTCGAACCCTCCACGGAAAGCAGCCAGGGCCAGGCTTTCCGCCAGCGCCTGAACACCCTGCCCGCCTTCCCCGGCCACGACCACTTTCCACGAATGCATATCATATCCTCCTACAGGGCAATTAATGCATTAATTCGGCGACCTTATAATAGTCACCCATCTCTTTTTCCAGGAAAGCCCATGTGGCCGAGGCGCTGGTCCGCCAGTTAGTCGGGCAGGTGGATAGAGCTTCAATAAACGAAAAATGCCCGGCCATCTGAGCTTCCAAACCCTTCTGGATAGCCTTTTTTAACTTGAGTACCTGGGCCACGGTGCCCCGCGCTAAATATGCTTCAGGGTGGACCACTGCTTTTAACATTTCCGGCCCTTTTACCGGTATGCCGGTAGCATCTACATCTCTACCGAAAGGCGAGGTTTCTGTTTTCTGGCCGGGCAAGGTTGTGGGAGCCATCTGCCCTCCGGTCATGGCATAAACCGTATTATTAACCAGAATGACCGTGATCGGGTCATCGCGCAAGGCTGCGCTGATTAAATGCTGCAGTCCGATGGCGTAACCGCCTCCGTCTCCCATGTAGGCCACGGCTATCTGATCGGGATCAGCCCTTTTCAAACCAACCATAACCGGAGTAGTGCGGCCGTGATGTGTCTGCAGCGAAGGGAAGGTAAAGAAATCCCAGGCTAATAGAGAGCAGCCAATATCGCAGGCGAAGACAGTCCGGCCGGCTAAATCCAGTTCATCTATAGCCATGCCCAGGGCTTTCAAAACAAGGCCGTGCCCGCAACCCGGGCAAAAACGGTGCGGCTTGCTTTCCCGGTTCCAGCAGCGGGGCATTGATCGCTCGCTCATAGCGTCACCGCCTCCCGGATTTCTTCCGTAGTAATCCCCACGCCCGGACGGTAAAAGGTATCAAACCGCTGCAGCGCCTCATGGCCTGAAGCCAGGCGGCAGAGGCTGCCCAGCTGCCCCTGTGCTGATTCCACTACCAGCATGGAGCGGTTGCTGTTCGCCAGTGCCTGCTGTAGCGCTTTTTCCGGAAAAGGCCTTAGGGTCAGGGGTCTGAAGAAATTGACCTTCTTCCCCTCCCGGCGCAGTTCTTCCACCGCCTCCCGGGCCGCCCGCCCCACTATGCCATGGGCCACTACCAGCAAATTTGCGCCCGGTTCACCGATAAATTCATGCTCTTCCAGGTAAGGCGCAGCTTCATCAAAATCAGCCAGATGTTTTCTTAAGATTTCGGCCAGTTCTTCTTCCACGCTGAAGGCATTGCGCAGATGAAGCTGCGGCTCTCCATTTCCATTAGATCCTTTGTGACCAAGGAGAGGCCTGGCGGGAACGGCTCCCATGCCCCGGTCTTCAGGGTTATACAAGAATAGAGCTTCGCGCATTTTGGCCTGGTAACCGTCACCCAAAACAAAAGTGGGAAAGCGGTAGCGCCAGGCCTGGTGAAAGGCTTTAATGGTGTAATCATAAAGCTCTTGATGGCTGCTTGTTGAATAAACCAGGCGCAGCCCTTCTCCATTTCCCCCAAAGCAAGTAAGCGTTACTTCCTGCTGCGAATAAATGACCGTGGCAGTAGAAGGACCGCCTCGCTGCTGCACGATGACTACCACCGGCAGGCGCATCATTTCGGCCATGGAAAGAGGCTCCTGGAAAAGAACTGTCCCGGGCCCTGCCGTGGCTGAAAAGGCAATCTTCCCCCTGAGCACCGCCCCCAGGCAGGCAAAACCGGCGGAAAGCTCGTCTTCGGTCTGGAGAAAACCCCTTTGATAACGTGGCGCCAGGCGGCGCCAGTAATGCATGATCTCATTTTGCGGCGTAATGGGATAGCCAAACATGTACTCTGCTCCGGCAGCAAGGGCTGCCCGGGCTACCACTTCATTTCCGGTCATAAACGATCTCTGTTCACTCCGGGCGGTTTGCGGCATTTGTATTGCTCCTTTAAAACAAGTTCATCATTTTGATTTTCCCCGTTCAGGTACAAGAAAATACCCGGTTATAAGCTTCAGCGGCAGGCAAAATAGTATTAACCGGGCTGGCCAAGAGTTGTACTTGTTTGGAGGGGAATTAACCGAAAATATACTGTAAAGCAACGAGCATACCCAGTCCGGGCAGCCCCATTAGCCCCACAATAAGGGCGCTGATGACATTTAAACCGATCGGCAAACCCCACAAGGGACCGACAAGGTTGTACAGAAAAATAACAGCGCCTCCCAGCACTAAATGAAGCAGGGCATAGAAAATAACTTTAAGCGGTTTGAAAAAAAGCCTTGAAATAAAGTATAGCACAAATATACCAAATATCACCGCAGCAATTACATTCCAATCCGGTAAGGCCGGCATCAGCGACGCTCCTTTCACTTAATTTTTAACCGCGTGAAGGAGAGCGTTCAGTTATACTTACTTTTTTTTCCCTGGCCTTCTTTAAAAGGTAGATATAACGCTTTTCGGCTGCTTCGATTTCAAAGATAGCACTGTCCACTAAATCGGGATCGGATACCTGATTAAAGCGCTGCCTGGCATCATGCCATTGCCGCCGGGCATGCTCCACAACCTGGTAATAATCTTCGGGATGCTGCTGTTGCTCCGGTACATTACCTTCTGCAGGGAAGAAAAATGCAGAAAAATTTGAAACAAGTTGCCCGATTTTTTTTAGCACCGCCTCTCCCTCCTTTAAAAACTATGCGCCCATGTTAAATTTTAGTATTAACCTGCTCCGGTATACTTTATACCGGAACAGGTCAGCTTTATTCACATCAGCTCTTGGATCGCACCGGGGAAAACAGGGGATCTTAACAGAAAAACCCGGTGAAAAATAAAAAATCCCCCTGGCGCCAGGAGGATTATCCGGCTCAAACTTTTAGACTGCTGTTATCCTTGTGCACGGATTCATTATTTCCCGGGTAATTACTCTTTTAAGGGGGGAAAACTAGAGGCGGGGGAGAAGCCAGAAAGGCGGTGCAAGTTGTGGAAGAAAGGCATCAATGCCAAGAACAATGCCAGTACAGGATAGAGGAAAAGTGTGCGCTGGATATAGGGCATTTAACCTACCCGGTTTACGGCGCCCTTTGTTGTGAAGATCTTTTTGAGGATGAAATAAAAACCTATTATTAATCCTTTACATTTCGCGCCGGCCTTCCAAAGCCCGGCTTAAGGTAAGATCGTCGGCATATTCCAGATCCCCTCCCACGGGCAGGCCGAAGGCAATGCGGGTTACGGTAACACCGAGGGGTTTGACCAGGCGCGCAATAAAGGCCGCGGTGGCATCTCCCTCAACATTGGGATTAGTAGCAATTATAACTTCCCGGACGTTGTTTTCCTTGATCCGCGAAAACAGGTGGGGCAGGCGCAGCTCTTCCGGGCCGAGACCGTCCAGGGGCGAGAGGGCGCCATGCAGAACATGATAAAGACCGTGGTACTGGCCTGTACGTTCCAGCACCAGGACATCGCGCGGCTCCTGGACCACGCAGATAAGACCCCGGTCGCGGCGCGAGTCTCTGCATAGGGCGCAGGGCTCTATTTCAGTCAGACAGCCGCAGTTGCTGCAAAAGAACAGCTTATCTTTGGCTTCAACCATGGCCCGGGCAATACTGACAACTTCCTCCCGCGGCCGGGCCAACAAGAAAAAGGCCAGCCTTTGCGCTGTTTTGGGCCCTATTCCCGGAAAGCGGCATAAACTTTCTACCAGCTTTTCAAGCGTTTGCGGATAACTCATATTATCCTTTCTGCCACGATAAATGGTTAAAACAATCCGGGAGGCAAATTCATCCCGCCGGTAAGCTTTTGCATCTCCGCAGCGGCCATCTCGTCAACTTTCTTTAACGCTTCATTGACTGCGGCCAGGATCATGTCTTCCAGCATCTCCCGGTTCTCTTCCTGAAGGACCTCCGGATCAATCTTAATGGAGATCAATTCTTTCTGGCCGCTGGCTTCGACTGTAATCGCCCCGCCGCCGCTGGTGGCGGTGACTACCTTTTGAGCCAGCTCCTCCTGCATCTTAAGCATTCCAGATTGCATCTTCTGTAGCTGCTTCATCATCTTACCCATTTCGCCCTTCATCAGCAAACCTCCTTAATCCTGTTCAATTATTTTACCCCGAAACAGTTTCAGGGCTTCATCGAAGAGATAATCATTTTCACCGGAAGATGACTGTCCAGCCTGTTTTGTTGCGGTAACAGAAGGTGGGAGCCCCCCGGTTTCCTCCGGGGTTTCTCCGGCATGAGGCGGTGGGGCAGCCTCTTTTTCCTCGCAAATAACAACTTTCAGGCGAACCGGCGCACCTGTATACTTAGAGACAATTCTTTCGACCAGCCGGCGGTGGCTAGGATCTCCTATTCTCTCCGAGGCAAAAATACCTTGACGATAGGTTAAAACCAGATTCGCTCCCTGTAAAGCCCTGGATTGGGCCATCTTAAGGTAATCACAGGTGCTCGGCTGACTTTTTTTCACTTCAACGAGAATCTGCGGCCAGAACTGTTCCAGATCCTTTGGTGGAGCGGGGCCACTATCCGGTTCCGGCTGCGCTTCTGCAGCAATTTTATGGGCCGCCTTGGGCTCACCAGCCCGCGAGGCGGTAGTTTTTGGAGCCGGCGGCTGCCTGTCACCTGTTTTCTGCTCCCCTTTTACAGTTTTTTCGAGAGAATCACTGGCCGCCTGGCCCCTGTCAAAGTATGCTTCTTTGCTCTGCGCTCCGGCAGCGGCCAGATCAATCACTCTTAAAATGCGAATTAGCGCTATCTCCAGAATAAACTGGGGGTTGTGGGCATGGCGCAGCTCCCCTGACACCTGGTGCAGCAACTCCACAATGTCCAGCAAAGCTCTTCTAGTAAAGCACCCCTTGAATTGCCGCACTAGTTCTTCAAAACCGTAATAGGTTACATCGGGGCGAACTGCTCCCGATTCACTCAATAACAGCAGCCTGCTGAAAAGAAAGGTCAAATCTTTTAAGAACAGGGCCAGATCGCGCCCGCTATATGTAACCTCCTGCAGCACATTAATGGCATTCTCCAGATCGCTTTCGGCCAGCGCCTTAATGAGAGAGCCCATCAGATCCGCTCGCGTTGCTCCGGTAACAATACGCACGTGCTCCGCGGTAATCAACTCTTCACCATAAGCACGGCATTGCTCCAACAGACCCAACGCGTCCCGCATCGACCCCTCGGCCAGGCGGGCAATCAGTTGCAGCGCTTCATCATCAGCCGCCCAGCCCTCTTTCTCTACTACCTGCCGCAGCCTCTGCATAATCTGGGGAGGTGTAAGCAAATGAAAGTTAAACCTCTGGCAGCGGGAAACAATGGTTGAAGGGAGGCGAGAAGGATCGGTAGTGGCCAGAATAAAGATAACCCCCGGAGGCGGCTCTTCCAGGGTTTTTAGGAAAGCGTTGCAGGCTTCGTGGGTAAGCATGTGGGCCTCGTCAATAATATAGACCTTATAGCGGCTTTCACCGCTGGCATAACGGGTTCGCTCTCTTAATTCTCTTATTTCTTCGATGCCCCGGTTGGAGGCCGCATCCATCTCGATGACATCCATGGACACCCCGGCAGCAATATTCCGGCAGGACACACATTCACCGCATGGCTCCGGAGCGGGGTAATTAATGCAGTTTACCGCCCTGGCCATTATCTTGGCTGCGGTAGTTTTCCCCGTGCCGCGCGGCCCGCAGAAAAGATAAGCATGGGCCAGCTGCCCTCGCGAAAGGGCGTGACTCAAAGTGCGGGCCACATGCTCCTGCCCTGTCATCCCGGAAAAAGTCAAGGGACGCTGACGGCGGTATAGGCTCAAATAAACCATGCGCCAAGATCCACCTCGTAATGCCGCCTAGTTGATATGCTTATCCCGTGGAGGTGCAACTGCCGGCAAAACCAGGCCGGCCTGGTTAAGTATAATGGCCGTGCACCTGCCTTTGTTTTCCGCCCCCAGGCGCTTGCCCGGCAGTTAGCTCCGGCCCGGCAGCCCCGTGGCACCCGCAAAGACCTACTTACCGCTGCTTCCTTCCGGACCTGACGGGGTTCATAGGTTTGCGCCGCACGGGACCGGGCCTTCTTCACCACTTACCCGGTGCTGGCCCTGAAGACTGCGAAACCGGGGGCAGGAATTCAACCCCGCTTTAGCGGATTGCGGGTTCAGGGCACCGCTACCTCCCCGTTTAGCACGGCCAAAACATAAAAAAATGGCGGAGAGAGAGGGATTCGAACCCTCGAGACGAGGTTTTGCCCCGTCTACTCGCTTTCCAGGCGAGCGCCTTCGACCAACTCAGCCATCTCTCCACACTGATAATATGGGTCTGACAAACGCTATTATACACTGTATCGGCCCCGGATTCAAGGGGCCCTTTTTACAAACAAATACAATACTTCGGGCAGTAAATTCCCAAAGTAAGTTCTACAGTGGACGACGATGTGGCATTTAGTTTGGGAAGTATTTTAGGTAGAATTAAGTCTGGGAAGTTTTCCTTAAAAGGGAGAAAGAGAACATAAAT
>JAKPEE010000002.1 GCA_029552125.1 Bacillota bacterium
GGATTCAAGGTGGCGCGGCTGAGGGGTGGCAGTGATGAGAAGCGACAGGATATTATCATCGGGCAGGGTGCGACCGGGTGGGGCGGTTGGATCGCGGCGGATGCGGGTGAAGCGGCCGGTGGAGGGGTCGAGGCGATTCAGGCCGCCGCCGACGGTGCCGACCCAGATGTAGCCGCGGCTGTCCTCAGTGATGGCCCGGACCTGATTATAGCTTAGGCTGACGGGGTTGGCAGGGTCGTGGCAATATCGGATGAAGCGATTGGCTGTGCGGTCGAAAAGATTAAGGCCATCGTCAGTGCCGATCCAGAGACGACCGGAGCTGTCCTCATAGAGGGCGAAGATGCGGGAGCTGGAGAGCGAGTGGGGATCGGAGGGGTCGTGGAAATAGCGGATGAAACTGTCGGTAGAGTAAACATAGCGGTTGAGACCGTTTTCCGTGCCGATCCACAGCTTGCCGCTGCGGTCAGTCAGGAGGACATTAATCCAGGAATTGCTGATAGAGGCCGGGTCGCCTTCGACCGGTATATAAACGGTAAAGTGATAACCGTCGAATTTATTGAGGCCGGATTCGGTGCCGAACCACAGGAAGCCGAAGCGGTCGCGGGCAATGGAAAGGACAGAATTTTGAGAAAGGCCCTGTTCGATGGAAAGAGTGCGGAAGAGAAGATGCGGCCCGAGTTGGGCGGACAGAGGGAGGGGGGCGAAGAGGGCGATGGGGAGAAAGATAAGGGCTGCAATCAAAATAGTCAGAAAAATAGAACTACAAAAATGATGGGAATAATAGGGATTATTACAAGGATAACCCGCCCTGCGGGCGTTCGATAAACGACGCTCTTCCGTTTCCACCGCTCCGTTCAATTCTTTCAAAACAAAAATTTATATTCTAATTTATTTACAACAGGTCTGGGGCCAAAGTCAAGTAAAATGGGGTCGGGCCAGCCGATTTTATTTGCTATCAATTAGTTATAAAACTCTCCACAAAAAAACCTATTTCCGGCCATAAATTCTTAGATTCAGCCAGGCTATTAATCCTGTCGGCTTGAGATCCGATTCTACTATTTTCACTTTCTTAACTATCTTCACTTTCTTAAGTTTTCCAGTCTATGTGTCCAGGTGCCCAATGACCACAGACAGCAGAATAATTAACAAAATAATTAGGAAATATAGATTGTGTCCCCATTTTATAAAGAGGGACAGAGTATCACGTCCCCTTTTTCATATAAAGAGGGACAGAGTATCACGTCCCCCTTTTTACGTCCCCCTTTTTACGTCCCCCTTTTTAAGGCTTCGATTTCTTCGATCTCCTTCGGGACGCCGGCGGTTAGAACCTCGCAGCCATCTTTGGTGATGAGAACGGTATCTTCGATGCGGATGCCCAGGTTTTTGTCCGGGAAGTAGAGGGCCGGCTCAATCGCCATGACCATGCCTTCCTTGAGGACCAGCGGGCCCGGGCTGGTTTGAACATCATGGACACACATGCCGACCAGATGACCGAGGCTGCCGCGCAGGCCCATTGGGTCGATACCTTTCTCTTTCAGGCGGCGGGCGACATAGTCGTTAACGTCTTTGGAGGTGACACCAGGCTTAAAGGCTTCTATGCAGGCTTTTTGCACCTCGAGAACGGTGCGGTAGATTTTCTTTTGCTCGGCGGTAAATTTGCCCGAGACGGGCCAGGTCCGGGTGATGTCCATGGTGAGATAATTCAGGTCGCCGCCGAAATCCATCAGGACGAGCTCACCAGCCTGCATCTGGCGGTTATTTCGCTCATAATGCATGATGCAGGTGTTCGGGCCTGAGCCAACAATCGGAGCAAAGGCCGGGCCGCGGCAGCCGTTACGGAGGAGAACCTCCATGGCAGCGGCTTCGAGCTCATATTCGTAGGCTGCGGGACGGGTGGCAAACATTGCCCGTTTGACAGCTTCGGCTGAAATCTGACCGTTGCGGCGGAGGACGGCGATTTCCTCGGGGCTTTTTATCATCCGGAGTGAATCAATAAGCGGAGTCACGTCTTCGAAGCGAGCCGAGGGATAAAGGCGGCGGAGGCGGTCGGCACGGAATTGATCGAGGCTGAGCTCGGCATTGTAGGGGTTGCGGGCGCGACGGGCCTGGAAAAGGGCTGCTTCATAGCGGGCATCACTGACCGTATCGGCCGGGGAAAGCCTCAGGTAGATGACAGGTTGAGGACGAGAGGTAAGGCGGGCCAGGAATTCATCGAAGGAGCTAAGAGGCATGATCGACCTGACCTGGAGGCGGTCTTTGGCGGTCGGATCGTCAAGGCTGTTGGGACCTTCAAATCTTTTTTCGCCAGCTGACTTTTCGGGGACAAAGAGAAGGGCGTCCTTGGAAGCGGGCATCATGACGAGAATCGCATCGGCATCTTCGCAGCCGGTGAAATAATAGAAATCATTGTCCTGGCGGAAGTGGCCGGCGGGGATGGTGTGGCTGGGAGCGGCGAAGAGAATGATCAGGGAGTTGGCGGTGGCTGGGGTGGGGGCGGCGACGGTGGCTGGGGTGGCAGTTGAGCCTGGGGCGGAGCCGGTGCTGGCAGCCGGGTTAGCAGTGGCGCTGAGATTTGAGCTGGCGACTAACTCCATCAGGGCCAGACGGCGCCGCACAAATTCTTCCGGGGAATAGGGCGAGGAGGGAGCAGGGGCGGATAAAGCAGGAGCGAGATCGGAATCAGCCGCAGCAGAAGCAGAATAAGAAACAGAAAATGAAGTGGATGCGGGTAAACACCAGGATGAACCCGAGATGGAGAGAGAAGCTGCGACATAAGGATAAGCGTGGCCTGAAGAAAACGGTTCAGAGGCAAGCCTCATAATCGAAGGCCACAGGTCCATGGCCGCTGATGATGAATATCGCTGGGTTGAGGGAGGAAGGTAAGAATAAGGATAAGAGGCCGAAGGCTTAGAGGCAAATGCCGGGCCACCAGAAGCGGAGACGGGACGAGAATCAGCCAAAGCCAGGGCTAAAGCTAAGCCCAGCGTGACCATAATAAAAATAGCCAATAAGAAAGGACGCCTGGCCTGCGCCGAAATAAAACCAGAGCATTTTTTCTTCATGTTGATTAACCTCATATCTCAAGCTTTAAGTTTTAAGCACCCCGAGTTTATCAAATTCCATAGAGACAAACTATTTAAAAATGGGGACGTGATACTCTGTCCCCTTTTTGTACTTCACCCTTTTTGTAAGTTATTGTCTGTCAAGCACTTAAAAATAAGGGGTAGGCAAAAAAGAGGGACAGAGTATCACGTCCCCATCTACCTACGTCCCCATCTACCCGTCCCCATCTACCTATGACCACAGACAGCAGAATAATTAACAAAATAATTAGGAAATATAGATTGTGTCCCCATTTTATATTATAAAGAGGGACAGAGTATCACGTCCCCATCATTCGACTGTCACACTTTTGGCCAGGTTGCGGGGCTGGTCGACGTCGGTTCCTTTTAAGTCAGCCACATAGTAGGCAAAAAGCTGAAGCGGTACCGTATTAACGAAAGGCTGGAAATATTCGTCCACATCCTCGACCTCGATGGCGTGATCGAGGAGAGCGCGCGTCTCGGTGTCTCCCCGGCTGATGAGGCCGACGATGATGCCGCCGCGTGATTTGGCTTCCATTAGGTTGGAGATGATTTTTTTGAGCTGGCTGCCGCGGGTGGCCAGAGCCATGACCGGTACCTGCTCGTCAATCAGGGCAATCGGTCCATGCTTCATTTCGCCGGCCGGATAGCCCTCGGCGTGAATATAGGAAATTTCTTTGAGCTTCAGA
>JAKPEE010000018.1 GCA_029552125.1 Bacillota bacterium
AATCTTATCGTTCATTCTTGAGAGGCCTCTTTCCTGGGTGTTGTTTCTCAAACCTATACCTTCTGGAACGAGGTCTCTCTTTTCCTGCTTAAAGCAGGTTTTTTCGATCCTCTCCCCCCGCTAACATTTTACTCATAGAAATAAAACTTGGCTACCCTTGTTGAAATATTCCTGTTCAAATAATCTATCGGCATAAAGATTTAATTTTCTTACTTTATGCTGCAAAAAAGGATTATTTGCACATTTGCCTAATTATCCATAAAAATAAAAAAAGAAGGTGCGGGAAGATAAGTATGAGAACCAACAATATTGAAAAGCTTCCGCTGTTAAACCAATGGATCTGGGGTTTCGGCGCCCTGGGATACGCGCTTTTGGAAAGGATGTTGATTACCTATGTCATATTTTTTTACCTTTCCCCCCAAGAATATCAGGTAGTTGATCTGGTCCCAGATAGAATTTACCTGGGCGTTTTCACAATTTTAGGTATGGCATTGCTGCTGGGCCGGATCGTTGACGGTTTGGTCGACCCGTTTATCGCTGCTTTAAGTGATAAAACCAGGTCCAGCCTGGGACGGCGCAAACCGTTTATGCTGGCCAGCGCACTGCCTCTCTCCGCTATGGCCATTCTGATATTCTACCCGCCTCATTTAAGTGAAACATCAGTCGTAAACGGCATCTGGGCCTGTACCATATGGACTCTCTTCTACATCTTTTTTACCACCTATATTACTACCTATTTCGCCCTGATCCCTGAATTGGGGCACACAAATTCTATAAGAATTAACCTGGGCACAATTCATGCCTTATTTGTGATCATTGGCATGATTGCCATGACCGTGGTTTTCCCTCTCATTGTCGCCGCCTTTCAAAAGAACGGATTGCCTTTACGTCCGGCGTACCAGTATACAGCGGCACTTTTTACCTTAATTGCCTTGCTGTCTTTGCTTTTAGCCACGTTCTCTTTCAATGAGAAAAAACATTGTGTTCCAGCAAGCCCTCCGGCTACGGGAACGTGGAAGTCAATACTTTCAATTCTATCTATTAAAGCGTTCAGGACGTTTTTACTGGGGGAACTTTTTTTTCAATTTGCGATCTTTATATTAAACTTAGGGCTGCTTTACTATGTGGTAGTTATTTTTAGACAGGAAGAAAGCTTCCTCCCTATTCTCGGCGGACTGACAATCGGAGTCGCGCTTCTTAGTTTTCCTCTGGTTACTAAAATGGCTAAAACCGTAGGCAAGAAAAAACCTCTCCTGCTGGGCGTAGCCATACTGACGGCCGCTTGCTTTATACTGTTTGCCCTGAGCTGGAATATGACCAGCACTGCACTTTACCTGGGGGTTTTATTATTTGGTTTAGGCGGCATCTCTCTCTCAACCTGCACTATTCTTACTGTTCCCACATATGCGGATATGGCCAGGGAAGAAGCGCTTCGCACAGGTGTTCAGCGAGAGGCCATGTATTATGCTGCTCGAAACCTGCCTTTAAAAATTACCATCGCTCTGGCAGGAGCCACTTTTTCTTACCTTATTACAGTTTTTGGTAAAGATCTGGCTAAACCGCTGGGGGTGCAACTATCTCTGCTCATTGTGGCTGTATTCAGCCTGATTGGCTTTTTCTTCTTTGCCGCCTATCCGGAAGAACGGATTCTCCAACAACTGAACAAATATGAAAACAAGGCTACAGAACCACCCACCAATCTACCGGGATAAGGTAGCCTTTTTGGAAGAGCCCTTTTCCTGTAAAAAGATTAAAAGATTGACTTTTTATTGTTAAATTTTGCAGGTAAATGTTGAAGAATGAAGAAATCTTATAAACATAAAGATAATAAGACTTTCAGGGAATGATCACGCCTAAAAAAAATGAGCCTTCCTGCATGGAGCAAGGCTACCTTTGTATTGTTGCTGGGGGAATAGCATCTTACGACCGGCAGTGCCTATCTGTAGTTCTTAAATGAAAAAAATAGTACGGTAGGAGTTTCCCATGGATGATCGAGTAATAAATATGGATAGAGCTATTCAAGATATTTCTGAGCTTTACGAGCTATCCCTGGCTATCGGAAATTCAATGGACCTGGAAAAATGCTGTGAGACATTTCTAAGCAAATTAATAGATCTAAAAAATTTAAGTTACGGAGCGGTCTGGATAAAAAACAAGTACCTGTTCTCCAATAGCAGCGATGACGCCGCTACGCTTGTATATGCAAAGCCAAAGCTTTATATTGGCAGTAAAAGTTCTTCTTTAGATCACCCCGTCTTTAAACAGCTAACCCAAAGAGCATATATTTCTGTTTCCTCGGAAGACAGCCTCTTTTTTGAGATGATTCAAGAAAAAGGGATCAAAGAAGGTCAATGCGCTATTTACCCCCTGGGTGATATCGGCATATTAAAACTATTTTCCCTTTCAAGAAACAATACTTTTTTTACTGACACTGAACTGACAAAAATTAATAATGTGATCTTAAAATTCGCGGTATCCCTGGAAGGTTGTATCTCTCAACAAAAGCTGATGTCAGAAATAGCGGAACGCAAGCAGGCAGAAAATTTTTTGCGTGAAAGTGAAGAAAAATTTCGCTTTCTGACCGAAAACATGGGCGACATAATCTGGATGCTGGATAAAAACATGCTCACGACCTATGTCAGCCCCTCCGTTTATGAAATATTAGGCTTTACTCCTGAGGAGAGGATGCGGCAAACACTGGATGAAATGATGCCCCCAAAATATGCGGCATATATCAGAAAAATCTATAGAGAAGAAATGGCGCGAGAAACAGAAGGCAGCGGTGACCCTGACCGCACATTAAAGATGGAAATTCAATATTACCACAAAAACGGTACTATCGTATGGCTGGAAAACAGAGTTAAAGCTATGAGAGACAATGCCGGCCAGATGATAGGGATATATGGTGTATCTCGCGATATTACTGAACGAAAAATGGCGGAAGATGCCTTGTATGAAAGCAACAAGAAACTACGCATTTCGGAAGAAAACTACCGATTCCTGGTTAACAATACTCCTGACCTGATTTATAGCATAGACCGGGAGGGACGTTACACCGCCGTAAACCGCAGCTTTTGCCATGCCCTGGGCCTGGAGTCCCGGGACATTATTGGGAAAACCATCCATGAACTGGGATTTCGGGAAGAAGAACTGCGCATATGGCAAAAGCTACATTTTGAGGTTTTTTCCACAGGCAACACTATCGAAACCGAAATCATGACGGCACAACCTGACGGCTCTACGCGCACTTATGAGGTTTTTCTCATGCCTGTGCTGGATGAAAAAGGAACGGTAACCAGCATTACCGGAACAAGCCGGGACATATCTGTCAGAAAAAAAATGGATGAAGAAATGCTAAAAGCAGACAAGCTTGAATCCATCGGCATCCTTGCCGGGGGCATAGCCCATGATTTTAATAATTATCTGGCTACTTTGCTGGGCAATGTTTCCCTGGCCAGACTATATAAGGATGACGCGCACAAGTTGGACGAAATCCTGAACAATATAGAAATTGCGATTGAAAAAGCAAAGCATCTTGCCAATCAGTTGTTTACTTTTGCCAAAGGGTCTGCACCGGTTAAGAAAAGCATACCGATTGACCGGTTCATAGTTGATAACGTCAGGTTTGCCTTAAGCGGCTCCAACGTACACTGCAATTTTAATATTGATCAAGATATTTACACGGTAGAAATTGATGAAGGACAATTTTGCCAGGTCCTGAACAATGTTGTGCTTAACGCCGTTCAAGCCATGCCGGAAGGCGGAGTTATCGAGGTAACCGCTGAAAATACTACAATCGGCCCTGATAAAAACAACCATTTTGTACCGCTGCCACCGGGGGAATATGTCAAAATTAGCATTAAAGATGAGGGTTGCGGCATACCGGAAGAATATATGCACAAAATATTTGATCCTTTTTTTACAACTAAAAATACCGGTAAAGGACTGGGGCTCGCCATTTCCGATTCAATCATAAAAAATCACGGCGGTTATATCAGCGTGGAATCTTCGGTAAATATGGGCACAAAGGTTATGATTTTTTTACCTGTTTCCAGACAGGCTTATCAAACTGAAACAGTGCAAAATAAAATATATTACGGCACCGGGAAAATACTGGTTATGGATGACGATGAAGATTTTCGCTGCATAACCGAAGAAATATTATCGACTCTCGGCTATTCTGTTGCCCTGGCCAGTGACGGGAAGGAAGCCCTGGACTTATACATGGCCGCCTGGAAAGAGGGGCATAAATTTGACCTGGTGATTATGGATTTAACCATACCGGGAGGCATGGGCGGTAAAAAAACGATGGAAGAGCTTTTAAAGAAAGATCCTGAAGCGCGTGCTATTGTTTGCAGCGGTTATTCCAATGACCCGGTCATGGCTGATTTCCGCAGTTATGGCTTTAAGGGTGTCATTAAGAAACCTTACTCCCTGGAAGAGCTATCTAAACTTATCTATGACATACTGGAAACCAATAAGGGGTTGTCCTGACCAACTTGCCGGCAGCCCCAAAGCCTTAGTTTAACGACAACAGCCTGCAACCCGGACTGCAACAAAAAGGAAAATTAAAATAGTGCCAAAATGTTCATCACCCGGGCCACGCCTGGGTTTTTTTTTCACGGGCCATCTAGCCAGATAAATCAACCACGGCAAATACTTCCGGTGCGCCACAATGGGCAGGGTAAAGACGGAATTAATCCGGCCAGAATCAATATTAAGTAATTTATCCCAGGAGAAAATCAGTCTTTCAATTAATTACGCCGGGCGATAATGCGGAGACCTTCCAGGGTTAAGATATTATTAACCCGATCGATGGTTTCCGATTCGGAGGCAATTAGAGAGGCAAACCCCCCCGTGGCCACCACCAGGGGTTTAGTCGGCAGCTCCCGGCTCATTCGCCGCACCACACCATCGACCTGCCCGGCAAAGCCGTAGATTATGCCTGATTGCATACTGGAAATAGTGTCTTTGCCAATGACCTGAGGCGGTTTAATCAATTCTACCCGGGGAAGTTTGGCTGCCTTTTCAAACAGCGCTTCCGTGGAAATGCCTATTCCGGGCGCGATGGCTCCGCCCAGATAATCTCCCGCGGCGGATATGGCGCAAAAAGTCGTTGCCGTGCCAAAATCGACGATAATCAGGGGGCCGCCGTAGAGGCTATAGCCGGCAACCGCGTTTACAATACGGTCTGCACCGACTTCCCGCGGATTATCATATAAAATGTTTAATCCTGTTTCAATCTCAAGTCCCACAATAAGCGGATTAACCGAGAAATATTTTTTTGCCATCCGCTCCAATGAATACATCAAAGGAGGGACAACCGAAGAAATAGCTACGGCAGAAATATCAGACAGGCTTAGGCCACTATGCTGCAACAAATCTTTTAGGATCATCCCCAATTCATCTTCTGTACTGTCACGGCGGGTGGCGATACGCCAGCATACCTTGATCCTGTCATCACGGTCGAAAACACCGATCATGATGTTGGTATTGCCCACATCGATGGCCAGAAGCAAGTTCTATCACCTCGTTTTATAATTACAATATCAAAAGATACCTCCTTTGAAAAGGATGACATTTCCCTTGGGCCGATATTTTTTGCAGGAAACAGAATTACACCGTCGAAATGTAACTTAAATTTTGCCCCGTAAGCCCGACGGAGGAGGCGTAAACGATATTGCTACTAAAAAAATTGTCGGGAATAAATTATTTTGTCGCCCTGATCATTCTTTTAGGTATTGTTCTTGTGCTGGGCCTGATTTCTTTTATACTGGTTGCCTCTTTCCCTGGAGCGCTCGGTACCGCACCTCCGCGGTATGAAATAAAAGAGGTCTATGACTTTGAACCCTGGTCCTTTGAAATAAACAGCTTATCTGTGTCATTCCCGGAAGGCGGCATTATTATCCCTGTCTTTCGGGATAATAAACAGGAAGCGGCCCTTCTAATCGGCCCTGGTGAATATACTGACCCGGAACACAACCTTCCTGCGGAAAAACCCCTGGGTTTATATCTAAATATAGATTTTGACATTTTTTCTGAATTAAGGGGCGACACCATCTTTATTCCCACAGAGGACGCGGTGGTAAAAAAAGCAGCCCTTGATGTCTACCGGCGCCAGCCGCCGGGTCTTCCACTTCACTGGCAAAGAGGCATTCCACTTGTATTCCATCCCGAGAAAGGGGCGCTATATTATTATTTTATTGATGCCGAAGGTAATGCCCTTATGCCTCCGGTAATCGTAGAGCCAGGTAATAAACTATATGGCACTCTGGCCCTTTATGCTTTACTGATAGTAATGGCATTGTTAATTATTTTAATCTTTTCTCTGGATTATCATCCTTCACGTTACTGGAAATTTATTCACTGCGCCAGGCCTCCCTGGCCGGTAGCCGCTGTTGCAGCAGGCATTGCCGCCTTTGCGCTGCTAAGTGAACTGCTACCCGCCCTGACCGGCCTGCAGGAAACCATTGCGGCACTGGGATACGCCGCTGCCATGATCATTTTAATTGTGCTTGCCCGGCTGAAAATAATAGATTTTTTAGACTTTGGTCTACGCCCGGACACATTCAGGCATGGCTACCTGATGGTCCTGGCCGTGGCAGTACTATATCTGGTGATGACCAGAGGAATACCCGGCAAGCCGGCCTTAAACGGTGTCACAACCTTAATTGATTTCCTGCGCTTATTTTTCCTGGTTGCCCTGGCCCGGGAATTAATCTGGCACGGCTATATTCAAACCGTCCTGGGAAGGAGACTGGGCATTACGCCGGGGATAATCATTACTGCTGTACTGACAGGAATGGTTCATTATATTGTATTAACCGTGACTGCGCCGTGGATGCTGGCATACCCCTATACGGCGGTGGAAACTTTTATTCTTGTGCCCGGCACGGCTTTAGTGTTGGGGCTGGTTTACCTGCGAACCGAAAATATTCTCAGCAGTACCTTGTTGCACACCCTGATTCTTTTTTTGCCCCGCATCATGGCAAATTGAAAGTGAGGCCAGGTTAGATGGTGGATAAGGAAAAAATCTGCCGCGCTGTGGAAATGATTCTGGAGGCTATCGGGGAAAACCTGAACCGGGAAGGCCTGCAGGACACACCTCGCCGGGTCGCCAATATGTATGCCGAAGTTTTTAGTGGAATTAACCAGGATCCCAGAGATCACTTAAAAACATGCTTCGTGGAAGACGAACATGATGAGATGGTATTGGTGAAAGACATTTCGTTTTATTCCATGTGCGAACACCACCTGCTTCCTTTCTACGGCAAAGCTCATATCGCCTATGTTCCGGCAGGCGGCCGCATCGTTGGCCTGAGCAAACTGGTGCGGGTTATTGATATAGTGGCCCGGCGCCCGCAGTTGCAAGAACGTTTAACCAGTACTGTAGCCGATGTAATCACCGAAGAGCTAAGGCCCAAAGGTGTTGTGGTCGTAGTGGAGGCGGAACACCTTTGCATGAGCATTCGCGGCGTCAATAAGCCGGGCGCCATAACCGTTACCTCCGCCGTGCGGGGAATTTTTCGCCACAACCCCAGTTCAAGGGAAGAAGCGTTAAGCCTGATTAAGGGAAAATAGAAACCGCCGGAGGGATCATGAAACGGATAAACCAAATTTTAAATAATGAGCAATATTGTTTATATCTCTTAAAAAACAAAGCCCTGGAAGAATACCGGCAGTTCTGCCGCCATGATCTTGAGCATATGCTGGCCGTGTCCCGCCTGACCTATCTGCTACTGCTGGAAAAGGGCTCAACAGCCATATCCAAAGAGGTAGCTTATGCCGCAGGGCTGCTTCATGATATCGGGCGCTGGAAAGAATATGAGGACGGCACGGACCATGCCGGTTACAGTGCCTGCCTGGCCGGCCCAATCCTGACAGAGGCCGGATTTGCAGTAGAGGAGAAAGAGATAATTTTAAAAGCAATCGCTCAACACCGCCATAAAGAGCAGGACGAAGAGCACCGTTCTCCCCTGAGCGAAGCACTGCACCGCGCCGACAGCCTTTCCCGGCTCTGCTTTCAATGCAGCGCCGCCGGAGCATGTAAATCTGTTAAAACCCGGCCTCATCGGCAGGGGTTGCAATACTAAAGGGGAGAAGAATTTATGGAAGCCTGTTTATACCAGATTTTTGACCCGGAGCGGGAGCTTAAAGAACTGGGTTGTGACAGTATAGGTATAGCCTTAATGGCTCCCAAAGCCCGCTTTTATTCCTTAAAAATCTGCCGCGTAGATTTGCGGAGCGCCATGATTATCAAGCAGGAAGCCCTTTCGCAGGGTGCCGAAGCCTCCCTCCCCCATGAAGCCATGGATCTTCAACTAAAGCAATTTGACCTCCTGTTGACGGGTACACAAAGACAGCTGGAAAATTTATGTTCAAAGCTAAAGCTTCAACACGGCGAACTGGCGCGGCTGGGCGAGGATATTCTGGATAACCTGCACCGCGCCAGACAGCGTTATCAGGACTTGCAACTGGGCCACTACCGCCTGCCCCTGGGAAAGCGCACCATCATCATGGCTATACTCAATCTTACGCCCGATTCGTTTTCCGATGGAGGGAAGTACAACCAGATTGAGGCGGCCATAATCCGGGCCCGTCAGATGGTAGACGAAGGCGCCGATATTATTGACCTGGGAGGGGAATCCACCCGGCCCGGGTTTGAACCGGTCAGCACTGAAGAAGAAATACGGCGTGTATTGCCGGTCATAGAAGCCTTAAAAAAAGATCCGGCGATTAATGTGCCGCTATCCATTGACACCTATAAAGCACAAACCGCCCGTGCTGCGCTTGAAGCCGGGGTTGAAATGGTCAATGATGTCTGGGGTTTAAAAGCAGACCCAAAGCTGGCGGGCGTGGTAGCGCAGTACGGCGCCGCCATCTGCCTGATGCATAATCGAAAATCAAACGATTATCGTGACCTGGTGCCGGATATCATCGCCGAGCTAAGAGAATCCCTGGCCCTGGCGCGCCAGGCGGGAATCGGAGACGGGCGGATCATTGTTGATCCGGGAATTGGCTTCGGCAAAGATGTCCAGCAAAACCTGGAGGTTATGCGGCGGCTGCGCGATTTGCGCTGCCTTGGCTACCCTCTATTACTGGGTACTTCCAGAAAATCAATGATTGGCAAAACCTTGAATTTACCCGTAGATGATCGCCTGGAAGGAACTGCGGCTACCGTGGCTTACGGGATTAGCGCCGGAGCCGAGATTGTCAGGGTTCATGATGTTAAGGAAATGAAGCGGGTTGCCCAGATGACCGACGCCATGATCCGGAGGGACAATTAATTGAAAACCCGGATTAAGATCAACGATATTGTCTGCTATGGCTACCACGGGGTCCGAGCGGAAGAACAGCAATTGGGACAGGAATTCAGAGTCAATCTTGACCTTGGCCTTGATTTGCCTGCAGAAGTTGATGATCGCCTGGAGAATACCGTAGATTACCGCCTTGCGGTGGAGGCGGTACAACAGGTAATGACCGGGCCGAAGCGGCTTTTGCTGGAGACCCTGGCCGAAGAAATAGCCGGCCTTTTACTGCAACTGCCCCTGGTCCTGGAAGCCACAGTGACTGTCTGCAAGCCCCACCCGCCCATACCCGGGGTCCAGGGCGGCGTATCGGTAATAATAACCCGCACCAGGAAGTGAAGGCAATGGCCACAGCTTACATAGGCCTGGGATCGAACCTGGGTGAGCGCCTCTCCCTGCTGAAGCGCTCCCTGGAGCTGTTGCAGCAGCAATACCCCCTCTCTATCAGCATGATTTCCCCCCTTTATGAAACCGAGCCGGTGGGCGGGCCGCTTCAGGGCCTTTACTTGAACGCTTGCGCCGCCATAAAGACCGCCCTTTCCCCTGTCTTACTATTAAGGGCTATGCAGGAGGTAGAAATAAAACTGGGCAGAGTCCGTACAAAGCGCTGGGGCCCGCGCACCCTGGACCTGGACTTGCTCCTCTATGATACCCTGATCATGCATACGCCAACCCTGATTCTGCCCCATCCCCGCATGACAGAACGCTTGTTTGTCCTGTCCCCTTTAAGCGATATCGCTCCCGACCTGGTCATCCCCGGCACCCGGAAAACAGTGAGCGAATTCAAGGCCGGACTGGATTCCGCCGGAGTAAAGCTTTACAAGGAAAATTGGGCCTAGAAGACTCACGGGAAACGGGCCAATAAAACTGGTGACAACATCCAGGTTGGCCCTGAAAAGAAGATTATACCGAAGGAAACAATGGGTACATGTCCGGCCGACAGATGGATGCTCCATGGCTGGATAAAAAGGTTTAAGACCGCTAAACGGGTATTTCACAGCGCGTTAAACAAATAACTAAAGAAAGGGGCCGTCCTAATTGACTTTTAGGACGGCCCCTACGGTCCTCTTGCCTTTTATTTCCTGTTTACTTTTTCGGCTGCCCTAGAACAGTCCTTTAACCTTGCCGGTCTCCACATCCACGTCGATGCGACGGAATGCGGGGTTGGCGGCAGTACCGGGCATGAGCGAGATGGTGCCGGCCACCGGTACCACAAAGCCTGCTCCGCCGTAGGTAAGAATATCACGGACATAGAGCTTCCAGCCCTTGGGAACACCCTTGAGCATGGGGTTGTCGGTAAGGCTGAGATGTGTCTTCACCATGCAGGTACCCATATCTTTGAACTTGGGATCCGCTTCCATCCGCTTCGCTTTCTCCAGGGCTTCCGCCGAATACTCCACGCCGTCGGCACCGTAAACTTCGGTGGCGATCAGCTCAATGCGCTTGCGCAGCGGGGTATCCAATTCATAGAGGAACTTAAAGTCGTTGGGTTCGTTGCAGGCATCAATGACCGCATCGGCAAATTCGAGGGCGCCATCGCCGCCGTATTGCCAGTGCTTGGAGAGAGCCACCCTGGCGCCCGCTTCCTCCGACAGCCGGCGGACCAGCTTGATTTCGTTCTCCGTATCGGTATGGAAAGCGTTGATACAGACCACGGGATTAATCCCGGCCTTCTTCACCGTCTTAATATGATGAATCAGGTTTTCGCAGCCTTTTTCCACCCACTCCAGGTTTTCCTGGCTGTATGCCGGATCCAGGGGTTGACCGGGCAGTGGCAGCGGAGCGCCGCCGTGGCACTTCAAGGCGCGGATGGTAGCCACAACCACGGCGCAGTGCGGTTTTAAGCCGGACATGCGGCACTTAAGGTTCCAGAATTTTTCAAAACCGATATCCGCAGCGAAGCCGGATTCGGTAATACAGTAGTCAGCCAACTTTAAGGCCACACGATCGGCAATAATAGAAGACTGCCCGATGGCGATATTGGCGAAAGGTCCGGCATGAACAAACACCGGCTGCCCCTCAATGGTCTGCAGCAAGTTCGGGTTAATCGCTTCCACCATCCAGGCGGTCATGGCCCCGGCTACATCCAGGTTTTCAGTGGTGATGGGGTTGCCCTTCTTGTCGTAAGCCACGACAATCCTGCCCATGCGCTCGCGCATATCTTTGAGATCTTTGGCTACCGCCAAAATAGCCATAACCTCCGAGGATACGGCGATGGCAAAGCCAGAATTCATCATAAAGCCGTCTTTCTTGCTGCCAAGTCCGATGACAATATTGCGCAGGGCCTGGGCGCAGAAGTCAATAATCCATTTCATCTCCACGTTGCGCGGGTCGATATTCAGCCGCTTTAAGCCGCTGCGCTCCAGGAAAGCATCGCTGGAGTTGAATTCGTGCTGCAAGCGGGATGTCAGGGCTACCATGGCCAGGTTATGGGCATTCATAACGGCATTAATGTCCCCGGTGAGACCCAGGGAGAACGGGGTCAGGGGGATACACTGGGCGAGGCCGCCACCGGCGGCGGAGCCTTTAACGTTCATGGTCGGGCCGCCCGAAGGCTGGCGAATGGTGGCAATAACATTTTTGCCGCGCTTGCCCAGGCCCTGGGTTAAGCCCATGGTTGAGGTTGACTTGCCTTCGCCCAGCGGCGTGGGAGTAATGGCGGTCACATCAATATACTTGCCGTCCGGTCTGTCCTTAAGCCGCTCCAGAATTTTTTTGTAATCAACTTTGGCCACATAATGGCCGTGGGGCAGGAGCTCCTCTTTTTCCAGGCCCAGCTCCTCCGCTAACTGGTACACTGTCTTCATGTTCGCTTCCGCGGCTTCAGCAATTTCCCAGTCAGCATGCTTGGTCGGATCCAGTGGCATAAGAAAACCCTCCTTAAAATTAAATATAATTTGGCTAAACCCAACCTCCTGCGGTTTACATAGGCTGATTGTAATTATTCCACAGAAATCTAATAATTCCTACCATTAGTTAATTAATTCACATATTTTTTATATCCGCCACTGAGGGTACGGAAGCCAGGGTTGTAGCTGTTAGCACCGCGCGTTCCACCGCTGCCGCCACCGCTTCAGCAGCAGCTATGCCCACCAGGTTTACATCTGCTTCCTGTCCCCCTACAGAAAGGCTGAAGATGGTATCGCCGTCCCACATGGTATGCACCGGATTGATCGTCCTGGCCAGCCCGTCATGGGCCATTTGGGCTACCTTTTGCAAGGCTTCCTTGGGAAGGTTGGCATTGGTAGCGACGATGCCCAGGGTGGTGTTTCCAGGCGCTCCCGATTTCTCCCCACCCATAAGCAATTCTACGGTTCGTTCCATCTTCCCGGTTGCCGGGTTTCGCGGCCCGGCCAGCAAATTACCCCTTCGATCATACACATCACCAAAAGCATTGACCACCACCAGGGCCGCTATAATCAGATCTCCAATCCGGCAGGCAGCCGATCCCTGCCCTGATTTTACCGCACCGTCCGGTCCATAAATCTTTCCTACTGTGGCCCCGCTTCCTGCACCCACCGATCCTTCGGGCACCGGTCCGTCCGTGGCTTCAAGGCAGGCCCGGAAACCCATATCCGCATCAGGGCGTACTGCCCCATCTCCCACGGTTAAATCAAACAGGATTGCTGCAGGGACAATAGGGACATAGTATGGACCAATGGCAAAACCCCGTTTCTTCTCTTCCAGGTAGCGCATGACCCCGCCGGCCGCCTCCAGCCCAAAAGCGCTTCCTCCGGCAAGAACGATGGCTTGAACCTGTTCCACCAGTTGACCTGGCCGCAGCAGGTCTGTCTCCCTTGTTCCTGGAGCGGAGCCCCTCACGTCAACTGCTGCGCGGGCTCCCGCCTCCGCCAGTACTACTGTAACCCCTGTTGCCGCTTCCAAATTGGTGGCAACACCTACTTTAATTCCAGGAATGTCCGTCAGGCCCGGTATGGCAAACACCCCTTTCCACCTGTAAACATACATATGGATGAACACAGCATAAGAATTCTATGCTAAGATATGGATATGGATAGGCAAAAGCCGTTTAACGCCACTAAAAATGAACAAAGGGTGCCGCCGGATCATGTGCCCCCGGAATTATGGGATGCACATATCCACCTTTTTCCTGAAAAATTGATGCGGGCCATCTATCGCTATTTTAGCGAAAACTACCGCTGGCACCTGCCTTTTCCGGCCGACACCGCCGCTTTAATTAAGCACCTGCGCGAGGATGGCGTAAAACGCGCTTTTGTGCTCGCTTACGTTCATAAACCTGGCCTCTCCGGCCAGGTAAATCGCTGGCTGGCCTCCGTGGCCGCAGAGCAGCCATGGCTGGTCCCCTTCGGCGCCGCACATCCAGAAGATCCGGATCTAAAGTCCGTTCTGAGTGAAGCGCTGGACCGGCACCATTTCGCCGGAATTAAGCTGCACTGCCTGGTGCAGCAAATCAGCGCTGATGACGAGAGGCTCTTTCCCATCTACGAGGCGCTGGTCAAACGCTCCCGGGCCCTGGTTATCCATGCCACAAATTTTCCCCTGCCGGATCCAAAGCATCTTGGCATGTCGCGCCTGGCGCACGTGCTTAAACGCTTTCCCACCTTGCTGGTGGCAGTAGCCCACCTGGGGCTTAATGAACTGCCTTTGACCAGGGAGTTGCTACAGCAATACCGCGGTCTCTACCTGGACACAGCTTTCGTTTTTCAAAATAACAGTTGTGTGCCGCCCCATGAGGAAATTATTCGTCTGATGATGGATTTTCCCGGGCGAATCCTTTACGGCAGCGATTTCCCCTTCATCCTGGAGCAACCGGCAAACGGAATCCAAAGAATCATGCGCTTTAATTTGCCGCCACTTTTTTACCACAAGTTATTTTACCAAAATGCCAGCGATTTTTTGCGCAAGATTAACATAACTTCACAATAAAAAAAGGAACCCTTAAGGTTCCTTTTTTTCTTCCCGGTCAGGGGGATTGCCGTCATCATGATGCTCTTCCTTTTTATCAACCGGAATTTCTTTCTTTTCGCCTTCGTCTTTTTGGTGAGCAGTGGCTTTGCTTCCATTGTCTCCTGCATGATTGCGCTTCGACTCCCGGAGAGCATCAAGTTCCCCCAGGCTTTTCCCTTCCATCAGCGCTTTGATTTCTTCGGCGTCAAGCGTTTCTCTTTCCAGCAGTGACTGCGCGATTAGCTCCAACTTGTCCCGGTTATTCTCAATAATATCCTGGGCTTTCTGGTAGCAGCTTTCAATGATCCGGCGAATCTCATGATCAATAGCCTTGGCGATCTCTTCGCTAAAATCTCGATCCCGGGCCAGGTCACGGCCCAGAAAGACCTGATCATGTTTCTTGCCCAGAGTAATGGGCCCCAGGGCGTCACTCATGCCGTATTCCATGATCATCTGCCGGACAATGGAGGTGGCCCTTTCGAGGTCGTTCTGCGCCCCTGTGCTGATTTCGTTCAGGACGATCTGCTCTGAAACCCTTCCAGCCAAAAGCATGCTGACTCGATCCAGCAGCTCTGAGCGGGTCATATAATAGCGGTCTTCCTCGGGAAACATCAAGGTATAACCGCCGGCACGCCCCCGGGGGATAATCGAAACCTTATGCACCGGATCGGTATGCGGCAGCAAGTAGCCAACCAGGGCATGTCCCGCTTCGTGGTAAGCGACAATTTTTTTCTCGAACTCGCTGATGATACGGCTGCGTTTTTCCGTCCCGGCAATAACCCTCTCGATAGCCTCTTCCATCTCTTGCATGCCAATGCGCTTGCCTTTCACCCGGGCAGTTAAAAGTGCGGCTTCGTTCACGACATTCTCCAGGTCGGCTCCGGTGAAACCGGGGGTGCTCCGGGCTATTACTTTCAAATCAACCTCATCCGCGAGAGGCTTGTTCCGGGTATGCACCTTTAAAATTTCTTCGCGGCCTTTAACATCAGGAAAACCAACCGTTATTTCCCGGTCAAAACGCCCGGGGCGCAAAAGCGCCGGATCTAGAATGTCGGGACGGTTGGTGGCGGCGATAATAATAATACCTTCATTAACGTCAAAGCCGTCCATCTCCACCAAGAGCTGGTTCAAGGTCTGTTCACGTTCATCATGCCCGCCGCCCAAACCGGCGCCGCGCTGGCGGCCCACTGCGTCAATTTCATCAATAAAAACAATACAGGGTGCATTTTTTTTGGCATTGTCAAACATGTCGCGAACCCTGGAGGCGCCCACGCCTACAAACATCTCCACGAAATCGGAGCCGCTAATACTAAAAAAAGGTACTCCCGCCTCCCCGGCCACTGCCCGGGCCAGAAGCGTTTTACCGGTTCCCGGAGGCCCTACCAGAAGAATACCCTTGGGAATGCGGGCACCCAGCTCTAGATATTTACGGGGATCTTTTAGAAAATCCACCACTTCCGCCAGCTCATATTTTTCTTCATCGGCTCCTGCCACATCGTTAAAAGTAACCCTTTTCCGATCTCCTTCATGCAGGCGGGCCCGGCTCTTCCCAAAATTCATAACCCGGCTTCCGCCGCCCTGTGTTTGCTGCATGAAAAAGAAGAAAATACCGATGAGTAGGAGAATCGGAATCATATAAGTCAAGGCAGTCTCCCAGAATGGCGGGCTTTTCGGCGCGTTGGTTTCATAGGGAATATTTTTTTCAAGGAGGAGATCAGACAAATTATGATCTTCCGGGCGATGCGTGGTGATCAAACGCCCCCCCTTGAGAGTAGCCTCTATTTCATTGCCATATATCGTAACCTCTTCTACCTGGCCTGCTTCTACCTTCTGGATAAATTCATTATAATTAATTTTTTCCGGAGGCTTGTCGCTCGTAAACATGGTTAATAACAGAACAACTATCAGGGCAATAACCAGGTAAAAGGTTACTTGTCGTAAAAATGGATTCAACCGCTTACCTCCTCTCCACCGAGCATTGTACCTTATCTATTCTAACACACCGCTATTCTCTAAGCAACAACAGTGCCAGGAATGATAGGTAAGGCATCAACCGCTATTAGCCTCATTGTGGAGGACGCAGATATCGGGGAGGTAGCGGTATTGTTCATTAAAATCCAACCCATAGCCGACTACGAAACGATCCGGAATGGCAAACCCGCAATAATCAGGGTTAAAGGAGACCCTGCGGCGGGAAGGTTTGTCTAGCAAGGTCACCACTTTCAGGGAGCGGGGTTGCCGGCTGGCCAGGTTTTCCCGAAGATAATTTAAGGTCAGGCCGGTATCGACAATATCTTCTACAATTAAAACATCGCGGCCTTGAATACTTTGTTCCAGATCTTTTAGAATGCGCACTACTCCCGATGAAGCGGTAGCGGAGCCGTAGCTGGACACAGCCATAAAGTCGATTTCCACCGGTATTTTCAAAAGCCGCATCAGATCGCTCATGAAAATAACAGCCCCTTTTAAGACACAGATTAAAAGCGGCGGCTGTTCACGGTAATCGCGGGAAATATCATCGGCAAGCTCAGCCACTCTCAGAGCAATTTTTTCCCTGGAGAGAAGTACTTCCAGCTCTTGGTTCATCAATGGATCTCCTCCTTTGCTGTTGCTTCCCCATTTGCCGTTGTCTTTTTGAATTCTTGCTCTCTGTTTATTTATCCTGCCATGACAAAACCAGAACTTTTTCAGTCTGAGCGGTTATGCGGTAAGGATGGGCGATGCGCAAACCGGCCACCCAGATAATGTCCGCCTGCGGAGAGACCACCAAGGGATAGCGATCCCGGTTTGGCTTGGGGATCTTTTGGTCTATCAAAAAATCTTTTAATTTTTTACTCCCCGGCGCGCCTTGCGGATGAAAACGCGCCCCGGGCCAACGGGTGCGTACCCATAAGGATGGAGGCAAAAGGCCATAGTCCAGATAGGCCTGCTTGGGAGAAGGCGGCCAGGGCAGCTCAGCCAATGGAAGGACCCGTGCGTCGATCCAGCCGCCGGCGGGCAGGTAAGTCCGGCCCGGGATAAGCAAAGGCCTTGCTCCAGTCCATTTCCTGGACTGAAGGCGCCGCGGCGCAAGTATAAGATATTTGCTGCTGCTATGGACCATGCCGCCTCCCGGCAGGGCTGTTTCCCGGGCACTATCCCCATCCGGCAAAAGGTTCATCAGGAGACGTACATGGATCCATTCCACCTGCCTGCCCTTCAAGAATTCTTCCAGGGCCAACCGGAGAACCCGCCCGCGCAGCGCCTCCGGCAGCAGCTTCAGGCGTTTTTTGCTAATGATCAACCGGTCCCCGCAGCGCCTGGATACAAATGCCAGGGCACGCACTGCCTGTAACTGCAAATAGGCACGGTCTGCCGCCGCAAGGGCGGCAAGGCGCGCCAGCGCCTCTCTTACCCGGGGATTATACGTTTTCTCCAGGTGGGGGATCAACTCCAGGCGAATCCGGTTCCGGGTGTACCCGGTTTCAAGGTTGCTGGAATCTATCGCCGGTTCCAGGCCGTGATCGCGGCAGTAAAGCTCGATTTCGCGGCGGGTCAGGCCTAGAAGCGGGCGGATCAGGCGGATCGTCCCAAAGGGGCGTTCGGGAAGCATGCCGGCCAGGCCATCGGGGCCGGTACCGCGCAGTAGATTAAATAAAACCGTTTCCGCCTGGTCATCACGGTGATGAGCTACGGCAACCTTGTTCGCTCTATAGCGCCTCGCTGCTTCCTCTAAAAAACGATAGCGTAAAATCCGCCCCGCTTCTTCCTCGGATAAGCCGCTGACCCTGGCAAAGCGGGGCACATTGAGTTTTTTCATCACAAAAGGCAGAGACCAGCTTGCCGCGAGATTACGTACCATTTCCGCCTCACCGGCAGCCTCCGGGCGTATGCCATGGTTAAGATGGCCGACCGCCAGGCTTATTTTCAACCGCGGTGCCAGACGGTTTAACAGATGCAGCAGGCACAGCGAATCGGGTCCGCCCGAAACGCCAACCAACACCCGGTCACCTGCTTCAACCAATTTATGCTCTTGTATATACTTTAATACTTTCTGCTCCAACATCACTAGTATCGCCCCGGTTCCAGCAATATCAGTAGCCAGTAGCCCTATTACAAGACTTGGGTGAATATCTGGCGAGTTGTTTTCCTCTGCCTCCTGGATCCTGTTTATTTTCTCCAATTCTATCATAGTATGGTCCTTTTCTTAAACAGTATAATCGCAGGCAAAAAAAAAGCCTTTGAACCACAGTCCAAAGGCTGATCAGTAAAGTTGATGAAAAGCTTACCGTCCCCGCCTGTTCAGGCGGAGCAGCCGGCAGGTTATCACAGTGAGATCATCACGCAGAGGGCTGCCGGAACGGCGCGCCGTTTCCTCCAGAATCCGGTCAGCCACAATCTGCGGCGGGCTATTCTCCATCTGTCGCAGGAAAGAGATCAACCACCCGATATCACCATCGGGGTCGCATACCCCGTCGCTAACCATTACCAGCAGATCATTCGGTTGAAGCTTTTCCTGAAAACTTTCCATTTCTATATTATTCAGGATACCCATCGGTAGAGAGGATGCCCCAATTTTTATGACCTCTTTCCCCCTTTTGATAAAGCTTGGGGCCGCTCCAATCTTCAGGAGTTCAACCTCTCCTTTCACCAGATCGATCAGGGCCATGTCCACGGTGGCAAAACTTTCTTCACCCGAGCGCAGTTGCAGCAGAGAATTGACGCTGCGCAGCACCACTTCTTTTTGGAACCCCGCTTCCAGCAGCCGTTCCATCATCGTGGCGGTCGCCTTGCTCTCCAAAGCTGCCCGGGGGCCGTTGCCCATACCGTCGCTTAAAATAATGACATGCTCCCTGACGCTCAGTTCTAAAAGGGTGTAATAGTCTCCACATACCGGTTGATTTCGCCCCGCCCGCTGTGCCAGGCCGATTTCCAGGGAAAAGAGGGGAGCCTGCCCGCCCACGACGGGAGGGAGCCGGTTTTCGTCAATATCATTGGCCAGGTCAAGCATAACCTGGGCCAGGCCCTCCAACTGGCCGGAAACCAGCTCCTTCCCCTCTCTTACTTTTTGCTCCCAGAACCGGTTTAACTGCCATACTTCCTGCAGATTATTAATCGCCCTGATCAGTACTTCCGGCTGATGACAGCGGTCCCGGAAGGCCGGAGGCAAATGAGCCACAGACACTTCCCCCTCTGTTTCAGCCCGGGCCAGGAGATCCAGGATCATTCTATGGTGGCTGAATAAATCCTTTTCCCAGCAGCGCCGGCGAAACAGGCAAGAGCGGCAGACCCGGTTCATCAAGTCTTCCAGCAAAGGAGACAACTCTTCTTCAGTCTGCATCTGCTGCCCGGCAGTTGCCTGGGCGAAACCAAGCGATAGCTCTTGAAATAGTGAAGCAAAGTGCTTCATGCGCTCGGCCACAAGCCGGCGCGACTGTTCTTCTGATTCACTGTTTACTCCCGCCCCCAATTTCTGCAGCTGCAGCGACAGCCTTTGCAGAAAGCGGGCCGGTATTGCCAGAAATATGACCAGGGAGAGCAGGCCTTCCCTCCAGTAAAATTCAGGCAAATACCCGGGCATCAGGAGAAACAGTATCGGCATGGAGAACAGGAATCCGGCCGCACAGCCCCAGCGGTTGAAAGTTTTTAGCAGCCCAGCCCAAAAGCCGCTAAAAGAAAGGGACCCAACAATAAGGTAAAAATAAGGGTTTCCCAACCCCAGGATTGTCCCTGTGATTATTCCCATCGCGGTGCCCCAGCCTACCCCCAACAAGTAGGCTGCCAGCAGGATACAGAGCTGACTGAAGACGGCTTCTACAGATAAGCCGGCAACAGTTAAACTTTTCAACCCGAACATGGCCAGGACAAAGAGGAGAATAGCGGCAATAATCTCCTCTTGAGCAGGCAGAGGCCTGTCGCGGCTCCGTGGCAGATAGTCAATCAGGCGCAAGCCCGGCAGCATAACCACTGCAGCCAGGCCACCTATGACTATCTCTAAAAATAAATATATTACTTCCAGAAGCGAAGGAACGTGTACAGCGAGTGGAAACCGGCTTAAGGCTACCAGCACCGCGGTTGCCAGTAATAGCGGGAGCCTCCGTTTTAAAAACCTGAGGCAAACGCCTTCCAAAAGCCAGATCACCGCCATCGCTCCCAGGAGATGCAATGCTGCCGGCAATCCGTACCCGGAAGCCCGGCCTGTCAGAACAGCCGCAGCCACTAGAAAACTCTGCACCGGTTTTTCGCGGAGCGCGGCTAGCCAAAAGACCGCTCCAAACGGTGCTATTTCCCCCAGAACCGCAGCACGGCCCAACAAAAAACCCGTAAACACCAGGATAATATTGGGGACAGAAAAGAGAGCCTGTCCCTTTTCATAAAACGAGGTGAGGGCAAACAAGCGGTTCCTGCTGCCTGAGGAATCACTTAAAGTGGCTTCGTAGGCTAAACTTGTCCCTTCTGTTCTCACAGACATTTCACCTCCTTAGTTCTGGTATCCCTTATTATAGTGGCCCAATTCTGAAATGTATGTCATAATAAGCAGGCTGAGTAAATTTTTTTTGCGACAAATTAAAGCACCTCTCTGCCAGAAGCGGAAGAAACCTTCATCATGTAAACAAGGACTTCCCTGGCCAGCCTTCTATTTATGGCTAGTCTGGTATATCCAAATCGAATTAAGTAGTCCGGGCGGCAGCGCTCCAGCTTAAATTTTTCTCCCGGAAGAAATCCAAGAGCCGCCAGGCGTTGTATGGCCGGGGTTTCCGGGTGCAAAAAAGAAATCACTTCACCGAGCTGCCCCGGCTTCATGGCTGCCAGCAGCATTTTTTCGGCAGGACGCCCTTTCATTACACTACTCCTTCCAAATAAGGCCCATGAGCTTTATGATAAAAGCTGGGCCAGAAAAGGGATAGAAACCAGCAGGTTAACAAAGTATCCTGCCATCCAGGCTATGGATGCCGTTAACACCGCAACCAGAGCAGCAAAACCTAAACCATGCTCCCTGATCAGAACAGTAAACTGTGCCACACAAGGCAAAAAGAGCGTCAGCACAACAGATGCTATAAGCACCTGTCCCTGATTTAACAGACCCGCATGGAACAGGTCAAATAAGCCTGCCGCTCCATAATCCCGGCGCAAAAAGCCAAAGACAAAGATTAGCGCAATTTCCGCAGGCAGGCCGATTGAATTCACCAGGGGGCGAACAGCCAGGATTAAGCGATCAATTAACCCGCTCAGGTGTAAAGCCCAGATCAAAACACTGATTCCCACAAACAGGGGCAATATTTCCCGCAGGTACCAGCGCAAACGCGCTCCCGTCTTACGCAGTATGGCCCCAAGGCGGGGTAAGCGCAATGGGGGTATTTCCAGGCAAAAGGGAATCTCTCTGCCGCCCCAGAAAAACTTCCCTAAAAAGGCCGCCCCGGCAAATGAGAGGAGAATCAGTCCAAGCCAGATCCCCAGGCCTGCGCTTTGCGCCAGCAGGGCCAGGATAAGCCCTAATTGCGCCGAACAGGGCACTGCCAAAGATAGCAGCAACGAAGCCTGAAGCCTCTCGCGCTTTGTTTCCAGGGTCCGGGTTGCCATCACCGCCAGGGTGCCGCACCCCAGACCCAGAATCAACGGAATCACCGCCTTACCATTCAGGCCTATTTTTTCCATAATGTGATTAAGTAAATAAGCGGCCCGGGGTAGATAGCCGCTGTCTTCCAAAAGGCTAAAGAATAGAAAAAAAGTGGTCATAATCGGCAAAATAATGGCAAAAGTATAACGAAATCCCAGAGTCAGGATGCCGTAATCCATTACCAGCAGTTCCCGCAGCCATGGCCACGGCAGGTAAAGTTCGGCCCAGGCGTTTAAACGGGGCGTGAGCAGACCGGAAAAAAGACCTTTTTCCAACAACTCCACCAGGGTGCCTGCACCGAATCCTCCAACAAAGCGGAAAAAACCAAAATACAACACCACCATTAGAGTAAGGAGGCCTCCGGCCGGGTGGAGAAAAAAACGGCTTAAACTATCGGCCAGAGTTACTTTTTCCTGGAGCGGGGATTTAACAATACCTTTTAATAGGGCATCGGCGTGACGGCGTCTTGCTCCGGCAAGGAGTAGCAAAGGCTCTTCAGGAAGCAGGCGTCTTCTCAGGGCGGACAACAGCGGCCCGAGTTCCCCTTCCTTTTGTTTTAAAATATTCAGCAGTGCCGGATCTGGATTAAATAAAGCCGCGGCCAGGGAAACCTTGGATAATCCGTAACGTCCTTTTATACGGGAGGCGGTCTTGTTTAAAATGTCCGCTAAGGAAGGCGAATATGTGGGTATAACGTAAACATCACTGTCAAATTTTTGGTGCAGCGCTGCCGCCGCCAAACGCTTTAGCTGTTTTAAACCGCGCCTGACAACCAGGGCAGTACATACCACAGGAATACCGAGGCGCCGGGATAAAAGCACACTGTCAATCTTTAATCCGGAAGCCTCAACCTCGTCCATCATATTTAGCACCAATAACAAGGGCAGCCCTGCTTCTTTTAGCTCCAGGGTCAGGCTGAGCATACGCTGAATATTCCTGGCATCCATGACCTGTATTACCAGTGCAGGCTTATTTTTTAAAAGTAGCAGCCTGGTTACCTGTTCCTCGGGAGAAAGGGCACTGAGGGAGTAAAGGCCTGGAGAATCAATAATTTCAACTTCCAGGCCTTCAAGTTCGCCCCTGCCCCGGGTTAATTCAACTGTGGTACCGGGATAGTTGGAAACTAGTACCTGCTTTCCAGTGAGCAAGTTAAAAAGCTGGCTTTTACCCACATTTGGATGTCCGACCAGAATCACTTGAGGCAAGTTTTTTGACAAAACCTATCTCTCCAAAAGAATCAGGATATTAGCAGACAGTAAGTCCACATAATTATATGCAGGCGCCCGGAGAAATAGGATTAAAGAGAGAATATAGAACAGAGAACTGGAGGATAAAGGTGCAGCTTGGTGGTTGGTGGTATCCAGAACCCGGAAATAAGTGGTGCAGAAAAAACAAAAGGGTGAGGAGCATCAGAGAGAACAGCAGGCAGCAGGTTGGCGCAGTCCCTAAAATGGAGCATGACCATGCTCAACAGATCCCCTCCTCATGGATAGGGGACGTAAAAAAACACTCTAAATGAGTGTTTAGTGTTTAAAAGTCGTATCTGTTTTACTTTGCTAATAAGCCTCTCTATAGGTCCCCCGGCCGCCTCGTTTTGCTTCGGTGTTTCGTCTTAAATCCTGTAACCGCTCGTCACTTTCTTTAAGATACCTGGCTAATTTATCTTCAAAAGAAATCCGATCTTCCCTGCGGCTTTTTTGTTTAGGGGAAGGATTGCTGATGGCTTTACGAATAGAGAGGCCAATCTTGCCGTCTCCATCGACAGACAGGATCTTTACTTTCACCGCTTCCGATTTCTTTAGATACTCATTAATATCTTTAACATACGAGTCGGCGACTTCGGAAATATGAACCAGTCCGGTTTCGCCGCTTGGCAGTTGGACAAACGCCCCAAAATTAGTTATGCCGGTGACCACCCCTTCCACTATACTCCCTACTTTCAAAGGCATGCTTAAAAATACTCCTCCCTGCTTAATGGTACCCTTAAATCTAAGGTAATTATAACTTTTTTGAATCCTTTGTCAATCCTCGAACTGAAAAATGGTCTCACCGGGCTTAACCAGTCCCAGGTATTTTCGCGCCAGCAGCTCAATATAACCGGGCTCCTGCAATCTTTCAATTTCATATTTCGTGGCGAGATTACGATTTTCATATTCTTCAATACGGTCCTGATACTGCAGTAACTGCTGCTTTAACTTCACTCTTTGCACTGTCTGAAAACCGAGAAGGACGAGCAGCATGATCACCATAATAAAACTGCTGGCTAAAAACACTTTGTACATGCTAAAATAACCCCGTTTGCGCCGGGGTAAAACCGTAATGCTTCCAGTTGAAGTGTTTTTCCTGATCAAACCAGGTTCCTTTCGATTAATGTTTCCTGTTTTGTTCGACACGGGCCTGAAAAAATCCTGCTAGGCAAAGGTTTAAAACTATTATCTACATTTACTATCTACATTGGCGGCCTCCTGCGAATCAGTTTAAGAACAGGTGCCCCTATAATCTCTCCGATCTTTTTCATAAACCTGCCTAAGCGTGCCAGGCCATAAAAAATGCGGTGAAAGAAACGTCTCCACAATGGCAGCAAGTATCTGCTTATGAAATAGATGTACCCGCCAAATCCGGCGGCCAAAGAAAGATACGTATAAAAATAAATTTCTCCCCAGCGCCTTACATACATAATCATAATACAGGCTGCAGCAGCTCCGGCCCAGAAAAGGCAGTCAGCCACTATAAAGAATAATGAAAGGCGCCTCCTTTTTTTCTGAAGCCACAAAGCCCTGTAGATATCGAAGCATGCCCCCAGGGCTAGACCCAGAATTAACGATTCCAGGAAGGCATAAAGCTGCTCCAGGACCAGAGATGAGGTCTCCACTATTTAAATAATCTTTCCAATATATTTTTTCCTCTTCCCCGGGTCTGTTTTTCTTCCGCATAGGCCAGCTCCAAAATATAACCGTCGATAGTTACTTCTCCTTGTTCCAGATTCAAGTGTTTAATATGCAAGTTCTCTCCTCTCACCGCCAGCAAGCCCAGTTCCGTCTCCATGACTACCTCTTCGTCATCAAAGCTGTCCACATGAACGACACCTGTTACTTCTGTATGCTCCCGGTTCTCAATAACCAGCCGATGCTGACCTCCCCTGAAAGTATGCTTCTCCTCAATTCTCATCTCATTTCCCGGCCTCCCCGCCTTTTTCTTATCGGGACAACTTAATTAATTATATGAATTTGCACGGCGGATATACCTCTGTTTGAGCGGTTCTTGCCCTGAACAGTACCCCGTATAATCACCGTGCTACCATGCCTTCACCACATCGACATCCCGGTAAAAATAAGACACAATCTCCTCACAGGAGCGGCCCTCTTCCGCCAGGGCGCGGGCGCCCCATTGGCACATGCCGACCCCGTGACCATAGCCCACACCGGAAAGGCTTAAATTACCGCCTTCCAGCTCTAGCTCATTAATAAAGGTAGAGCGCATCACCGTGCTGTCCAGTTTGAGCCGCAATGAGGCTGCGGGCACCTCTATGTCATTTATTCGCAACCTGGTGGCCCGCCCTGAGGGCCCTTTTTTACTGATTTCAACTTTTTCCAGGGGACCCGGATCGGTTCCGGTTATTTCTGAAACGGCCTCCCTCACCTTGGCCTCAGGAAACACGGCGCTCCAGTAGGCTTCTTCTTTTGGCACTATATCCTGCCCGGGGCTTTCTACGATCTGGATGTAAGGCGGGTTGCCTCCTTCAAATTCAAGGCCTTCATCGGCCAGGGCTGTCCGCGGCCCTGCGAAAGCATGGAACCAACCCCTGATATAACTTGACCCATATACAGCCACCTGCCCCCTTGTTTTTTCTACAGCCCGCCGTACATTATCATTAATCCTGGAAGCATCGTAAGCCTGAAATTCCTCAATATCTGTTGAAGCGTGAGCATCCCGTTCGGGCACGCCCCCATTTTCACTAATTTTTTGCAGGGTAAAACTCCGGGCAATAATGGCCTGGGCTGCCAGCGCTTCTTCAGGCCATCCGGGATCCATTTCAGCGGCAACCACCCCGTTAATATATTCTTCCATAGGCATTTCTTCAACCGTGCCTGTTTCATGCATATAAACCTTTAGCTGCGGCTCCTGCCCAGGCTGTTGTTCTAATACTTCAGGCAAAGGAGGCGCGTTAGGGTCTACCTGGGAACCGGGGGGTTGCTGCCTGAGGCGGCAAGCGGCCGGGCCCATAAGCAGGAGAAAAGCTAAAATTAGTAAACATATCTTATAAGCAAAGCGCATGGACAAATTCCTCCTCCTTGCAGCACTCTTGTTAAAACGTGTTCTACCAAGTATTTTTTTCCCGCAGCCAGATTATATACTACCGTGAAAAACCGCAGCCGAGAGCAATTATAGCTCTGGTGTATTTGAATAATCGAATATGGGGCCTTAGGCGCCTATGAGGGTGGGCAAATGTATACAAAAAAGGGGCTGTCCCAAAAGGGGCGCCCCTCATGAAAATATAAAGAAAGCAATCAGCAGAGAAAAATTACTTGACTTTCTCTTTAAAAGCCTTCCCAGCTTTAAAAACAGGCACGTTCAGGGCCGGAATGGTAATTGTTTCACCGGTTGCCGGATTGCGTCCCTCGCGCTGTTTGCGCTCGCGAACCTCGAAAGTGCCAAAACCGACCAACTGGACTTTGTCGCCTTTTGCCAGGCTCTCCATTATACTTTCAAACACCGCATTGACTGCTTTCTCTGTGTCCTTCTTGGACATTTCAGTTTTTTCCGCAACAACCCCGATAAGTTCAGACTTATTCACTTGGCATTAAATACCTCCTCAAGAAGATTGGATGCTAACGTTTATAATGCATATTCGCTCTAAACACGGCGATTCCTGCCTGCGAGCTATTTTTTTCCTTTAACTTTTGCCTCTTCCCACCACCGGTCAAGTTCTTCCAGGGCGTAAGCGGTGACTGGTCTCCCGCTCTTTTCTACCTGGTCCAGAACATAGCAAAAACGGGAGGCAAATTTCCTCAGCGCCTTGCCCAGGGCCATCTCAGGATTAACTTTTAAAAACCGGGCTACATTTACCGCGGCAAATAAGAAATCACCAAACTCTTCCTCTATTTTGTCCGAAATACCTTGCCTATATGCATCTTGCAGCTCTTCTATTTCTTCCTGCAGCTTGTCCCAGGCCCCTTCAACCGAGGGCCAGTCAAAACCCATTTCCGCTGCCCGTTTTTGCACTTTTGCGGCAGCCAGGAGAGCCGGCAAACCGCTATCCGGCATTCTAAAGCCCGGCTTAACCCCTTTTTCTTTACTCTTAATCTGCTCCCAGAGGTTCATCACCTGAGAAACGCTGGGGGCGCTATCTTCCCCAAAAACATGGGGATGCCGGCGCAGCAGTTTTGTGCAGATGCCATGGACAACGCGGTTAAAATTAAAACGGTTCTCTTCTGCGGCAATGCTACAGTGGAAGACAACCTGCAGCAAAACGTCTCCCAGCTCTTCCTCCAGCGCTGCATCATCTTGCCGTTCAATGGCGGCGACAACCTCGTAGGCTTCTTCCACCAGATATTGCCGCAAGCTGTGGTGAGTTTGCTGCCTGTCCCAGGGGCAGCCGTCAGCGGCCCGTAACCGGGACATGATGCCCAATAAATCGCCCATACTGTACCCTTTCAGCGGAGGAAGGTAGATCAGGCTGTAGTGGTCATAAGGGTAGCGGTCCAGGGCGTATAAAGGAACCGTTTTAATCGTTTCATCTGCCAGACCGGCTTTATGCAGGATGGTAACCGGGTAATGGGGAGGGTACAGCTCAAGAAGCTTTAGTTTGACCCGGGAAGCTACGGTACGGCTATACACCTGGGCCAGCAATAGATGCTGCCGGTGCGCCTCTTTGATCTGCTCCAGGGCCAGGGCGTCCACTACCGTAACCCCGTCCAGCAGGTCCAAATTCAGGGCTTGCAAAGCCGGCTCCAGGAAGCTCAGGCCAGCAATAATCTTAATTTTAATGCCGTAACGGGGGGCCATCCGGCGCAAAATCTCCACCGCCGCCTCGCCGGCCAGGGGACTTCCCGGAACAGCATAATAGACCGTACCGCAGCACAGTGAAGCACGGATTAAGCGGCGTGCCATGGAGCGATACACCTGCGAAATGTCCCGGGAGCGCTTATAAAGCGGATCAAAGGTTTTATAACGGCAGCCCCTTCGCTTTAGCCAGCGCGCCATAGGATGGCTCCCGGTACGCAAGTAAAGGGGGTGGGCCGACAGTAACGTCCGCCCGGCCTCTAAAGTCAGGTGGCGCGGGCTGCCCGGCCCCAGTCCGATAATTACAATGCGGCGCATAACCAAACTCCGTTTATCTACGAATTAATTTAAATCTGTCTGCCAGCCGGACCAGATGCCGGCCGGCCACGGGTACCAGAGATAGCTCTTCCCGGGTGAGCCCGCCTACCAGCAAAAGAGATAGGCCATACACCAGGATGCCAGCGGCAATGGCGGCCAGGGTGGCCATACCGTTGGCTGTCCCTGGCGACAAAAACCCGCCCAGATATGAATGCAACGTATTAAACAAAAGATATACAGCAGCGGACATGAAGGTCACGGCAATCCCCGGAAGAAGAACCAGCTCCAGCGGCCGGAAACGCCAGCCGGTAAGGCGGGAGACATAATAAAGGTTTAACACCGCGGCCACTCCCATGCCTGCTACTGATGCCAGGGCCGCCCCTCCAACATCCAGGCCCTGGACGGGCGTCAGGAACCAGGCCATAACCGTTTTCACCAGCCCGCCGTAGACCATGTTAAGTACCGGTATAATTGGCCGCCCCAGCCCTTGCAGTATACCGGTGGTAGAAACATAGATACAAAGGGGTATTACCGACCAGGACATAAAGGCAAGAGATCGGCCGGCTTCAGCATTATTGAATAACAGCACTGTTACCGGTTCAGCCAAAATATAAAGACCCAAAGCAGCGGGGATGGAAAACAAAAGGGTCAACTTTATGGCCATGGCCGACCGTGAGACAATGGCTTTATGATTGTTTAGCGCATAAGCCTCAGAAATGGCGGGGACAAGGCTCATTCCTAAAGCGATGGTAACTACGTTGGGGAAATAAATAATCGAACTGGCCATCCCGGTTAGCTGGCCATAAAGGGCGGTAGCCCTCTCGGCGGTAAATCCCGCGGCCTGAAGCTGCCGCGGCACTACGGCCAGGTCGATTAAAGTAATTAAAGGCAAAATTAAACTGCCGAAAGTAACGGGTATAGCCAGGGTAAAAATGCGGCGAATAATCTCTCCAGGTGCAGAAGGAGAATGCCTGGATTGCCTGCGTTCAAGTTCCTGGAAAGCGGGGCGGCTTTGCCAAAAGATAAACAGTAAAAGGGCCAGTCCAAGAATTCCCCCGGCGACCGCTCCAAAGGCCGCTCCGGCAGCAGCATATTCCAATCCAGCCGGTAGCAAATACACCGCCAGCCCCAGGGATACGAGAACACGGACCACCTGCTCCAGGAGCTGGGATAGGGCCGTGGGAGTCATCTTTTGCTGCCCCTGGAAGAAGCCGCGAAAAGCGGACATAATCGTCACAAAAAATATGGCCGGGCTGATGGCCCAAAGGGGCCACACTGCCCGCGGCTCTTTAACTACAGCAACAGCCAAAAAATCTGCGCCGGCCACCATCAGCAAGGTTATGACCAGGCCAGTTAAAGCCAGAATTATTAGCGCCAGGCGAAAAACGCGGCCTGCTTCCCGGTAATCGTGATAAGCGATATTTTCCGCTACCAGCTTGGATATGGCCACGGGAATTCCTGCCGTGGAAATGGCCAGCAGAGAAGAATAAATGGGGTAAGCCATCTGGTAGAGGCCGATGCCCTCGTCTCCCACTATGGCCGCCAGAACGATACGCATGGCGGCTCCGAAAAACCGGACGCTGACCCCGGCCACTGCCAAGATGGCTGCACCCTTGATAAAAGTGCCGTGGCTGGACAAAGCTCTTCCTTCCTTCCCTTCCTTATCCCGGTAAGAACAATATCTGTATTATTATATCAGCTTCTTTAATACTATACCAGCATGATGCACTAGCGTAACTGCCTGCGTCAAAATCCTGCCCGGGCGGCTACTGCTCCATCTGCTTGGCCAAAAAAGAAGCCGCGGTTTCTACCAGTTTCAATTCCAGATCGCCCATCTTGACATTGGGGTCCCTGCTGCCCATAATCACCGCACCGATGGGATCACCTTCGGCAATTATCGGGGCTATGACTTCATTAATAAAGCGAGCTCCGATCATATCGTCGGCATCCTGGTAATACTGGTGCTCTGATGTATTATTGATTAAAACACTCTTCCGGGTCTCCATGACCTTCTCCACCGCCGAGCTTAAAGGACGATTCACAAATTCCTTTTTCGGGGCCCCGGCTACGGCAATAATCGTATCCCGGTCGGCAATGCAGGAAATATGTCCCATGGCTTCGTAAAGCGAATCGGCGTATTCCTGGGCAAATTCACTAAGCTCTCCAATAGGGGAATACTTTTTGAGGATAACCTCTCCATCCCTATCTACAAAAATTTCCAGAGGATCCCCTTCCCTGATTCTCAATGTTCTCCGTATTTCCTTGGGAATTACAACCCGGCCCAGATCATCGATGCGCCTGACAATACCGGTAGCTTTCAACGTTTGTTTCCTCCTTCTTCTGGTTCGTAAAAGTAACAATACTTCCATGTCTATGCATCAGTTAGTATTCAACCGCTTAGTAGGTTTTATACATAGGCAGCCGGGCTCTAGCCATGGCAACTAATGAAGTATTTCTATTGCGCCTTCGCTCCAAAGGACATTGAAGTAATCCTGGAAAAGGATGTACTGCTTGTATAATAAAGCCTGCTCTTTGACTTCCGCAAACTCTAAAATCCTGGCGGGCTTGCTGCCAACAATCCAATACAGGTGATAGTAATCTCCAGATTCCAATATGGCACCGCCTGCGTCTTGAGGCAGAGAAAAGAGAAGTTCTTTTACTTCTGCATCAACAAACGGATCTTCGGCGGTGATCCAGCCGAGGCTTTCTGCCTCCAGGCCGGGGATCTGGCTCTGGCTGGTTAAGCTTTCTATTGATTTACCCTGCTGCAGCTGTTCCAGGGCATCTCCGGCCTGCTGTTCATGTAAAAAAGAAATGCGGTATACCTGCAGCGAAGCTTCCTGCTGGAGCAGGTGGGGATTCTCTTCAACAAATTGCACCAAGTCATCTTCGGTAAGAGAGGCAGATATGTAGTCAAAAAGCGATTGCAACTGTAGTTCATAACGGGGGATAAGGGCCAAATCTTCATCGGATAATTTTAGCTGTTCCCGTTTGCGGTGAAACTGTTCCGCTGAGCCGCCGTAATGTGTTCGCACCAGATCATCCACCAGGGTTTCAGTTTTTTGCGCCAGGGCCAATGAATCTACCGGCAGTGACAGGCGCTTTGCTTCCTGATTGACAAGCTTAATATTAATGAGTATTTGCAGAAATTCCCGCTCAGCCTGGTGCAAATCAGAATCTTCTGCCCCGGCTTCAATAATTGCCTCCAGTTCAGGGTTGCAAAGGCCCATCAAATTAATAAAACGATCGAGTTCCCGGCGGGTTATGGTTTCCTCGTTTACCCGGGCTAGCGGGTCGTCCGCCCCGGCGCAGCCGCCAACCAGAAACAACGCTAAAATAAGAACCAGTCGAAGCCATGGATTCCATCGCCACCTCATCTCTGCTCACCCCCCTTCTACCGATAAACCAGGATTATGGCTGCACCGGCACCGCAGCAGCCTGGTCTTAATCTCTTTTAACAAAAGGATAATCCGGGGAATCATTTCGTCCAGGGGCCCGTCTACTTTTATTTTTAGCGCCAGGGTTTTCCCGGCTGAAAGAACCGCTTTTCCCTGCCATGGTCCCAGGACCGCCCAAAGCTCATTGCTTTCCGCTTTAAACCCGGGGCTAAACTGAATGACAATTACCCTTTGCTTTTGCTGTATTAGTTCTATCTGCAGCGCCTGGGCGGCGACACGCAAGGCCGCAGCAGTGAGAAGGTTTTTGACCGGGGCAGGCGGCGTGCCATAACGATCCCGCAGCTCTTCTTCAATATCCCGCAACTCTTCTTCCGCGCTAATCGAGTATATTCGCTGGTACAGGTCGATCTTCTGATCCTGGTTGGAAATATAGGAGGAAGGCAGATAGGCGTTAAGCGGTAAATCCAGCCTGATAACTTCCTGCGGCTCTTTTTTTTCATTTTTCAATTCAGCCACCGCCTTTTCCAGCAGGCGGCAATAAAGGTCAAAGCCGACGGCAACCATAAATCCATGCTGCTCGGCGCCAAGGATGTTCCCCGCGCCGCGTATTTCCAGATCTTTAAGCGCTACTTTAAAGCCCGAGCCCAGCTCGGTAAATTCTTTGATGGCCTGGAGCCGCTTCCTGGCCGTTTCCGATATAATTTTCTCCTTCCGGTATGTCAGATAAGCATAGGCAACCCGGTTTGAGCGGCCAACTCTTCCCCGCAGCTGATAAAGCTGGGCCAGCCCAAACCGCTCCGCCTCATAGACAATCAAGGTGTTTACATTGGCAATATCCAGGCCGGCCTCAATGATGGTGGTGCTGACCAGAATTTTATATTTGCCCTCCAGAAAATCGTTCATCACTCTTTCCAGCGCGGCTTCAGACATCTGGCCGTGTCCTATGGCCACAGGCACCCCGGGAAAAAGTTCTTGAATGCGCCGGGCCATCGCCTCAATACCTTCCACCCGGTTAAAGACAAAATAAACCTGGCCGCCCCGGCTTAATTCCCGCTGTATGGCTTCCCTGATCAGGTTTTCGGAATACTCGACCACATATGTCTGCACCGGGTAACGGTTTTCCGGCGGTGTTTCAATAACGCTTAAATCCCTGGCCCCGGCCAATGACAGGTGCAGGGTGCGGGGAATCGGCGTTGCGGTCATGGCCAGAACATCTACGTCCAGGCGCATTTGCTTAAGCTTCTCCTTATGTCTCACACCGAAGCGCTGCTCTTCGTCAATAACTAGCAGCCCCAGGTCGTGGAAACGGACATCGGCGGAAAGAAGGCGGTGCGTGCCGATTATTATATCAATGCGGCCCCGCGCCAGGTCGGCCAGGATCTCTTTTTGTCTGGATGGAGAGACAAAGCGGCTTAACTGTTCTACCCTCAGGGGGAAATCTTTAAATCTTTCTTTAAAGGTACGAAAATGCTGCTGGGCCAGAACTGTCGTTGGCACCAGAATGGCCACCTGTTTGCCTTCCAGCGCTACTTTAAAGGCTGCTCTTAAGGCCACCTCTGTTTTGCCATAACCCACATCCCCGCAGATTAAGCGATCCATGGGATGATCTTTCTCCAGGTCCGCTTTGACGTCGGCAATGGCCTGAAGCTGATCGGGCGTTTCTTCATAGGGAAAACGCGCTTCAAACTCCAGCTGCCACGGGTGGTCCGGGCTAAAGGCATAACCTTTAGTGGCCTGACGGGCGGCATATAAGGAAAGCAGCTCCCGGGCCAGCTCTTGCACCGAGCTGTCTACTTTACTCTTGAGGCGGTGCCATTCTCCGCTGCCCAGGCTGTGCAGCCGGGGCGCTCTCCCATCGGGGCTGACATACTTCTGAATTAAGTTGATCTGCTCGACGGGGATATATAGTTTGTCGGTACCGCTATACTTAACCAGAAGATAGTCGCGCTGTACGCCTCCGATTTCAAGGGTGCTCAGGCCCAGGTATTTGCCGATGCCGTGCTGCTCATGGACAACATAATCTCCCGCGTTCAGTTCCCGGTAGTCACTTAATTTCAAGCCTTCCCGGCGAACCATGCGCCTGCGTTTACGCTGCCGGGGCAAGAGATTCTGCTCTGTCAAGATGGCCAGCTGTAATGAGGGGAAGACATAACCCTGCTCCAGTGAGGCAGTGACCATCTGCACCGGCCAAGCCGCATCGTCGGACCAGGCCCGGTCCAGAGAACTGTGCACGGGGAGATCATGTTCCTGTAAAGCCTTAATTAACCCCTCGCCCCGTTCACGGCTCCCTGTAAGAAAACAAACCCTGTAGCCCTGCCTGACCCAGTTGTAAAAATCATTTTTCAACAGCTCCCACTGGCCGTGATAAAAAGAAGCCGCCCTGGCCTCAACGGGGCATTCCCTGGCAGCCGGCAACCATTCCGGCAGGCCGGGGAAAAGGGTAAAAGCAACGAGATGAAAGTCTTTCCGGTTTAGAAGTTCCCGGGGCTCCCAGAGGGGCACCATCTGTCCCGGCAACAGTTCTCCTTGAAGAAAAATATTACTGCGGTAGTCATCAAGCTCTCGCTGCAGTTTTTCCCCGCTTTCAGCAATCGCCTGGGGTTCATCCAGCAGCAGCAGCATATTAGCCGGAAGATAATCAAGCAGTGATGCGCCTTCTCCGTAAAAGTATGAAAAATAGACTGGTAGCATATCCAGCGATCCACTTTGTGGCAGCCGCTGTAAATGCTGTTCCACAGCGGTTTTCAGCCTGGCCGCCGTCTCCCGGTCGCCCTTGCGTTGAAGCCGGGACAGCGCTTGCTGCAAGTCCTTGCGTAAACGGCTTTCCCCTTCCCGAAAAAGCGCCTCCGGTAAAATCAACTCGTAAGCAGGCAAAATAACTGCTTTCTCCAGCTTCTCTGTTGATCGCTGGGTTAGATGATCAAAGAGGCGCAGCGATTCAATGGTCCGATCATCAAGTTCTACCCTGAGCGGCTGCTCCCATCCAGGCGGGAATACGTCAATTATCTCACCCCGGGCGCTGAATTGGCCTCGGCTTTCAATCAAAGACGCCCGCTCAAAGCCTAACTCCACCAGCCTCCGCAGCATTGTTTCACGGTTAACCTGCTCCCCGGTTTCAAGCGCCAGGGCCAGACCGCGCCACTTGCCCGGGGGGACAACCCGGGACATCAAGGCTGAGACAGGAGCAATGAAGATGCCCTCCTTCCCGTGATAAAGCCACTCCTGAAAGGCGAGCCGCTGCTGCCGCAAATCCATACTTTGCGATAAAACGCCTGCGCCCATAAATAACTCCCGGGCCGGCAGAAGGTTTACCAGGCCGGAAGGCAGAAATGCGGTCAGATCTTCATAGATTTTTTCTGCCCGGGCGGCTTCAGATGTCACAATTAAAACCGGGCGGCCCCAGTGATGAGATAATGCGGCCATAAAAAAAACTCTGGCCGAACTGTCCAGCCCCGATACTACCGCAATTTCTTCCCGGCTTCCACTGGATACTGCTTTAAAAGACGGATCCTGTAGCCATTGGTTCAACAAACCCTCTAGAATCATCGCTGCTCCCCGGTATTTGGAAAATTAAGAATAATTACGTGGGCAAAGAGGTTTAGTGCAGTTTGAGGTTGCCCCGGTAAGTCCACTCGCGCTCATGGAGGCTCATGGTATCTACACAATCGTCACAGAGGGAATAGATAAAAAGCTCCTCTGTATCAGTAGATTTTATTATATCCTGCCTCATATCTACCGTCAACGGATCAAGGCCGAGCATCTTCATTTCTGCTTCAGTTATATTCATGGCGCCGATAATGGCCCCACAGCGCTCGCAAATGTAAGTCAGCTTCATCTACCCAGTTCTCTTTCACATATATTATTGTAGATCCTCAATAATTATGCTTCCCTGTCAGGCCCCTGATTATGTAAGGAAGGGGCCATGGGGTAAGAACCGAGCAGCTTCAAAAAGGGAACTTCGCGAGACAGATCGCACCATAACCGCTCCATGGCGGGATCAAGGCGGTGGCCTTCACAATCGATAAAAAAAAGCCAGTCACCCAGGCTGCGCTTGGCCGGGCGGGATTCTATGCGGGTCAGGTTTACTGCTGCACGGGCAAAAAACCCAAGAATATGGTAAAGGCGCCCCGGGCCGTCGGGCACTGCCAGGACCAGGGAGGTTTTATCCCGGCCGGTAGGCTCATGATCTTTACGGGAGGCAATCACGAACCGGGTTACATTTTCCGTATTATCTTCAATGTTCTCGGCCAGCAGGTGCAGGTTATAAATAGCCGCTGCACGGCGGGGCGCGATAGCCGCCGCCCCGGACACTTTAGAGACCAGCGCTGCGGCGGCGGCAGTGCTCTCTACGGGACAGCAGGCGGCTCCCGCCAGGTTTTGCTCCAGGAAAAGACGGCACTGCCCCAGAGCCTGGGGGTGTGAATATACTGAACGGACGCTGCCAAGAGTCAAACCCTGCGGGCCGAGAAGACAGTGGTGCACAGGGTAGAGCAGCTCCCGGCAGATATACAGCCCGGACAGGCCGGCCAGCAAATCCAGAGTTGCGCCTACACCTCCTTCCAGCGAATTTTCCAGCGGGACAATTCCTTCGTCCAGAGCCCCCTGGCAAGTTTGCTCCAAAACCGCGGCTATCGTGGGGTATTCGATCAATCTGCGATGATGCTGAGCCGCATAAAGCAGGGCCGCTTCTTCGGAAAACGTTCCCCTGGGCCCCAGGTAACCGAGATTTTTTTCACCCATGTTTATCCTCCCCCTATTTACTGCTCCGGCGCAGATATAGTGCGCCCCAGAGCCGGAGCCAGCTTCGCTACCATGCCCATCAAGTTGGAAAAATTGTCCGGTGTCAGCGATGAGTGTTCCCTCGATGCGATGAGGCACGAAACCGTTTTTCTTGAGCTGTTCTTCCACCGCCACTATTTCTTCTCTAGTCGCCTTATCTTGCATAACCACAATCATTCTTCTTCTCTCCTTCCCAGTTATAAAAAAATTCCGCCCTCATGGGGCGGAATTTTTTCCGCGGTACCACCCAATTTAATCACAATCCCTCGACAGGTACGGGCTTATAACTGTTAAGCCGAGACCTTGTTCCGGTAACGGGGAACTGCCGGTGCCGCCTACTTGGACCATATGGCTTTCAGCGGACAACTTCGAAGGGAACTTCAACCGGCGACGCCCCGGCCGGGCTTGCAGCCTACGGCCCGGCCTCTCTGCCGGGGATATACCCCGGTTTACTTTCCTTCTGCATCGTCTTTCAAGCGGGATAATAATTTAAAAATATTATTATCACATTTTATTCTACCGGGCAATAACTAATTATAAAGGTTCATGGCTGTTAACAAACCCTGCCTGACAATTACCTGAACCGCTTCAGCCGCCCGGGCTACCGCTTCGTTGAGCAGGCTCCTCTCTTCCGGGGAAGGGGGTTCAAGCACATAATCGGCCGCCTCCATATTTTCCGGCGGCCGGCCAATCCCGATGCGCACGCGAATAAACCCTGCATCCTGCAAAGATTCGATTACCGATTGCACTCCCCGGTGCCCGGCGCTGCCCCCGCCGGCCCGGATTCGAATAGTTCCGGGCTTCAGATCAAGATCATCGAATATCAGAATTAACCGATCCGGAGTCAAGGCATAAAACCGCAGCAGTTGCGCTACGGCCAGACCGCTGCGGTTCATGTAAGTTAAAGGTTGAGCCAGAATAACCTGTTCCTGGCTGATCCAGGCGCTGGCGCAAAGAGAGCGGCACCTTTGGGTTGGACGCTCTGCTTTAAGCAAACCGGCAAGAAACTCAACAACCCGGAATCCCAGGTTATGCCTGGAGCCTTCATACCGTGGGCCGGGATTGCCCAGCCCGACTATAAGATACATACCGGCTCTTCACACCACGCTCAGCATAAAATATGAACAAGGTAACACTATTCTCCCGCAGGCTCTGTCTTTTCCGGTGCTTCTTCAATCTCTTTCGCTTCTTCAGCCGCTTCAGGTTCTTCGGCAACAGATGGGGCTAAGACTTGGGCCAGCGGTTCGTCAGGGGCAGTAATTAACTCAATGCCTTCCGGCAGCTGGATACTGTCTGCCAGGACACTGTCGCCGATAGCCAGCCCGGACAGGTCAACAGCAATACTTTCGGGAATGTCCGCGGGCAGGCATTTTACAACTACCTCCCGGTTGAGGATTTGCAGCACGCCGCCTTCTTTAACCCCGGGAGGTTCACCGATATAGTTCAACTGAACGTTAACCTCAATCCGATCGGTCATGGAGATGCGAATGAAATCAACATGTAACAACTTATCTTTTTGAATCACATGCCGCTGAATTTCTTTAATCATAACCGTTTCCCGGATTGGCTTTTTCCCGGCATTTTTAATCTGCAAATCAATAAGCGCGTTGCCGCCCCCGGAAGCCAGCAGCTGCCTGAGGGAGCGGGCTTCTACCATGAGAGAGAGGTTCTTTTTCCCCCTGCCATAAAGCACAGCAGGGATCCTGTCTTCCTGTCGCGCCCGGTTAAGCGCGCCCTTTGTTTGTAAAGGCCGCATTTCTGCTTCCAATACTGTTCGTTCCACTTTTTCCAACCTCCTTAAAGCAATAGTATACCGGAGCATCCGGGCCGCGTCAAATCAGACAAAAAGCTCCACTGTGTCAATACTTAGCGGGTATATTTCCTCGTTCCAGACAAATTAATTTAAAACCACCTTTGACTATTGCTTGGGATCAGCCTGGAACTACATA
>JAKPEE010000037.1 GCA_029552125.1 Bacillota bacterium
CGTCGGTGATCACCGCTCCCTGCTCCAGCGCCGGCGCAATTTCGCGCGCCAGGCCGGCCATACTTAACACCGGCACCGCCAGGATCACCAGTTCAGCCCCCTGCACCGCTTCCCGCGCAGAAGAAGCGGCCCGGTCCACCGCACCGCGCTCCACCGCCTGTTTTAACGCCTTTTCATCCCGGTCAAAACCGGTGATCTCCCCGGCAAGGCGGCGCTCGCGCAGCCTGATGCCCAGGCTGCCGCCGATAAGGCCACAGCCGATGAGAGCCACCCGGCGGTAAGGGGCGGCCCGGTTAAAGCTCTCTGCCGACACAGGCAGCCACCCCTTTCAGCTCCTCCATCAGTGCTGCAAACTGCCCCGGGTTAAGGGACTGCGGCCCGTCGGAGAGGGCTTCTTGCGGATGGGGATGGACCTCGATGAGCAGCCCGTCCGCCCCCGCGGCCACGGCGGCCCGGCTCATGGCCGGAACCAGGCTCGATTTGCCGGTGCCGTGACTGGGATCCACGATTACCGGCAGGTGACTGAGCTGCTTCACCAGGGGCACCGCGCTCAAATCAAGGGTGTTGCGCGTATAAGGCTCAAAGGTGCGGATGCCGCGCTCGCAGAGGATAACCTGGTAATTGCCTCCGCTGAGAATATATTCCGCCGCCATCAGCCATTCCTCAATGGTGGCGGACATGCCCCGCTTCAAAAGCACCGGCTTGCGGATCTTCCCCAGTTCCCGGAGCAGGTAGAAATTTTGCATGTTCCGGGTGCCCACCTGAATTATATCGGCGCATTCGGCCAGCTCGCCCACAGTAAACTGGTCCATCACCTCTGTGACGATGAGGAGGCCAGTCTCCCGGCGCACTTTTTCCAGCAGGCGCAGGCCCTCTTTCTCCATACCCTGGAAGCTGTACGGCGAGGTGCGCGGCTTAAAGGCGCCAGCCCGCAAGACCTGGGCGCCCGCCTCTTTAACCGTCCAGGCCGCCTTGAGCAACTGTCCTTCTCCCTCCACGGCACAGGGGCCGGCCATTACCGCCAGTGCCGATCCGCCAATGGAGACGCCGTTTATTTCTATGACCGTGTTCTCGGGATGAAAATCACGGCTCGCCAGCTTAAAGGGGCTGGTAACAAAGACTACTTTCTCAACTTCAGGCATGGCCTCCAGGGTATGGGCCGCTTCTTCACGCCGCTCGCCGATGGCGCCCAGGATGGTGCGGTTCTCCCCGGTGGAGCGGTGGACCCCGTAACCCATCCGGTTAAGCTTCTCCGCAACCTTGCTTATTGCTTTTTCGTCTGCATCCCGGTTCAACACGACAATCATAGAGCAATACCCCCTTGGTAGACAGATTATAAGATCTTGCCGGTTTTATTTCCCGGAATTATAAAAAAACTTCCGCCCCATGAAGGGACGGAAGATCGTTTCCGCGTTACCACCCTGCTTGAGCTTTAATGTAGCTCCGCTCTGCCGGAAAAGCTTGCTGCCGCTTTTCCGCTTCGTTAACGGTGAAGTGCCGCCGGCGCCTACTCGCCAGGGTTGAAAACCTTGGGTTTCGGACCGTTCCTCCCGGGTGTATTCGCAAAGGCCGTGCCGGCACCGGGTCGCACCATCCCCCGGCTCTCTTAAGCCCACAGCGGCTGCTACTTCTCCCGTTCATCGGATTGATGCCTAGACATTTGTGCAAAATATTTTTTGAGATTTTACTATACCTGTTCCTTCCTGTCAACAGTAATAGCCGGCTTATAACCAATATTAATAACCGCGGCGGTTAAACGGGGCGTATTCCTGCCTGTTTCTTCATAAACATAAGCTTACAAAGAGGTTGGAAGTGCGCCCGGCAGCCGCGCGCAGCATCGCCGGCCGGATAAAAATGCTTGACCAGGGGAAGTCTATACTCTGAACAAGTGGACGGCTGCCGCACCGCTATCAGACAGGAGGAACAGGTAGGAAATGACCGACTTTATGAGGAGAATGCTCCAGTGGCCCCTCAGCTTCAAGGTGCTCTACCTGCTCATTATATTCGATGGGGCAGCCACCTACTACGGCTTATCCCTGGACGTAATCGCAGAGGCAAATCCAGTCATGGCCGCTGCCTTCAATTTCAACCCGCTGCTGGCCCTGGTTTGCAAGCTGCTCCTGTCCCTAGGCTTCATTAACTATATTGATTATGCCGTAAAAGTAAAAAAAATCAGGTGGCCCTTAAAAGTGATGCCGCTGCTGCTCCTGCTCCACACCGTGGTTGCTGTCCTGCACCTCAACTGGCTGCGCTCAGTCCTGGTTTTATTCTAAGTGCGGGAGCTCACAAACTGAACCGCTTAAAGGGACAGCGGCAAAAACAGAGCTCCCCTTGTCTTAAAGCAGGTCACCATGCCTCCACCCAAAATGGCGCCGCCTGGCGGATAAAAACCTGCTTCACTTACTTTTCCAACGGGGGACAGGGATGCCCTTAAGTTTGTTCTTTTTTTAGCGTATGGCCAATTATTTGTGGACAACAAAACGTGGTAAAGGGGCTGCCCTTTTGGGACAGCCTACTAGGGAGAGGGGATTCATTCTGCCTTCTGACTTCTGAATTCCCTTATACCATAAAACGCCTGCTTTTCCTGCTCTCCTGTCTCCTGTCCAATCCCCCCCACCCTGCCCCTCCCCCACCAGGGGGGAGGGAATTTTTTGCTCCCTGCTCTACGCGTACAGAAGCGGCTTTGAGCTATCCGCCAACTCCAATTTCTTGGTACTGACTTCCGGATCCCGTGGGGGGATGCCCAAACGGCTAAAACCCAAACTAACAACCAAAAAGGGGGCGACCCACTGACTTTTGGGACGCCCCCGGTATTTACAAGGCAGGAAAATTAATGACCCAGGTAGATTCACACCCGGCCAGCCGGTTTTACCCCTGGCCTCCTTCATCACTTGCCGCGCCGGGTGTTTTTTGCGCGCCTTCTCCGGAACCATCGCCCGCGCCAGCACCGGACCCTGCTCCCGCATCACCGCCGGAGCCTTCCCCCGGGCCGCCGCCGGAAGCTTCACCGGGTCCCTCTCCCGGGCCCACAACCGGATCTACATTCTTGCCTGAAGGTTCTTCCAGGCCGGGGCCATCTATTTCACCTTGGCCGGTGTCCTCGCCATCCGGAGCTTCTTCTTCAAAGCCGCTGCTCATGCTGGCGCTGGCCGGCCCCTTCTCTGCCTCGCCAAGGGCAAGGCCATACTTCTTGGACAAGTAGCTTTCCACGGCTTCGCGCTCGTCATCGTCCAGAGCCCGATTATAGATGATGATTTCGGCGATGTCTCCTCCAAATGAATGCTGATATAATTGTTGGCCATAATCACCGATTCTGTAAAAGCCAGGCGTAAAAGGAAACGAACTTATATCAAAATTACTTACAGGTAAAGTCAAATTTACTCCGTCCAGATCTACAGAAAAATTCCCTGTATCCCAATTTAAAGATATTAGATGTCCAGCTTGATCTTCTATTTTGCCTTCAGTTATTACATTATTCCTGTTAGCAATAGCAATATGCAACGTAGGAGTGCCGTCAATAGGTCGCATATCAATGCGTAATCTTCTATTACCACTATCAAGGGAATGGCTGAAGAATATATGTTCCCCTTTGCCGGCAGCGGCATTATTGCGAGCAACAATAAATAGCGTACCTGACTGCTGGATTGTCGGTGAAGAGACGCCATCCATAAAGTCGTCGATTCCGTCAAATCTCACTACAGGTTTACCATTAATAACATTAGATTCATAGGTTGGTTGATTATTGACATTTAACTGTTTTGCATCATTACCATTCCCGCTTTTATCAGCCCATCCTACCACTTTATTTCCATCTAAGGTAAGTGTATCCGCATCCGACGCATCCAGCCACAGCACCAGGCCCTCTGTCACAAGCAGCTCTGCCGCGGTAAAGATGTTGGGACCCACGGAAGCTAAATCGGTATACCAGGAGTAGCTGGCACCGCTGACCATGGCCGCCACCAGCGTTATGGTCATGATCGCTAAAACCAGTTTCTTTTTCATAAGTTTCCTCCCTTTCTGTTGCCTCTTTCGGGAGGCCGTGCCGGGCACCCCGGCACGGCGCTGCTTTAAAGTGCATTACTCCAGGCTACCGCACTTTTACGGTTGCGTTTTAGCGCGGCGGCGCAGCAGGTAGCAACCCAGGACCAGAATAGCCAGGCCCAAGGGGATGAGCCAGTAGAGGTAGGCCTCGGTCCTCGGCAGGGCTCCCGGCTTGGGCGGCTTGTAGAAGATGCCGAATGCGCTAAAGTTGTCCACGTCAGCCCAGATAATCTTCTCCAGCGTATTTACACCCTGGTCAACGATGAAGAGCTGGTCCCAGCGCTGCAGGGTCTTATTCCAGCGATACAGTTTAAGGCTGGTCTCCTGCGCGCCCTGGGGCAGGGGCAGCGCATCTGCGTAGCTGAGCTCCAGGCGCACCCGGGTACCGTCCAGGTTGGGGCTGCGCCGGAAGCAGAAATAAAGGCCAGTGGGGGCCATGCCCCTGGGCACGCTGTCCTTGCCTGTGTCGCAGGGAGTGAAGCTGACCACGCCGGAGATGTTAGGGGGGCCATCGAAGAACTCCAGCTTAACTCCGTCAAAGTCAACAAGGCCGTACCCGTTTTCATCCAGGTCCACCCGCGCAAACCGGGTCTTCTCCGTGGCTTCCCAGAACTCGGCGATAAGACTGCGGTCTTCCAAGGCGGTAAAAGTATATTCGTTTTCAAGGATACTGTATAGTGCTGAGCCTTCCAGATAGTAAACAAAGGCGTAGCCGTCGTTTGCCTCGGCAGCAAGGGTCACCGGGTCGCCGTGGTCGTAAACGCCGCTGCCAGTGACCGTACCGCCTTCCGGCGGCTCGGGCTGGGCCACGATATTATAGGTCCGGTGCTGTTCTGCGGCAAAAATAAATTTAACCGATGTTGACGCTCCCTGGAGCAGGTTGCCGGAGGATTGATCAAAAGTCACCGTCAAGGTGAGCTCTTCGTCTTCGTCCCTGGCCAACCGGGTGATATCAATATCGGCGAGGTCTTTCAAGGGGCCGCTGTAATATTCCGTTAAATCTCTGCCGGTCACATCGATCCACAAGACATTGTAGATGCTGTCATCGCCGCTCTCCTTTTCCGCGCTAAGGGTAAAGGAGAAATCGTGCCTGCCTTTATTGCTGACGGTTACCGTGGCGCTGCTCGTGTCTCCCGGGGCCATGTTCTGCTCCGTGAATAGAGGCGTGTTGGCCGGGGTAACCGTGATTCCCAGGTCATCGCCGATGATCTCTAACTCTGAAGCAAAGGTCCACCCGGTCTCGGTGGCCAGCATCATACCCACCGCTATGAGCAGAACCATGACGATGAACGCTGCGGAGCCGGCAATTTTTTGATACATATCCTGCCCCCCTTATAATAGTGGAAAGCTACAAATTTAAAATATGGATCATACCTGCAGTTACCAATATTATGAAGCATATCATTTTGTTGCTATCTATGTAAGAGCGTTTTATACTCGAATTTTCGACTTTCAGTTTACTGGTTGAGCCCCAAACCTTTCTTTCCACGATTAAAGTTTCGACATAATGGCCAGCCTTACCTTTTTTAATCCCGGGGGCGGGAAGCTTAGCCCGCCACCCAGGGGTCTCAACTGCTTGCTTAGGAAGTATAAAAACTCTTCCCTTAGCTTTACAGGAGACTAATAATCTAACGCATTGCTGCAAATTTGCAGCAATATCTCCTTTAGCCGCTAAACGCTGTAACATACCAATCAAATATCACCCTTAGATCCTCTGCCGATTTAAATGGGCCTGCTTCTATTTCTGGATGCGGAGCCGGTGGACGGCCATCCATAAAATCAAGCATTAAAGCAATCACCATTTGTTTGTCCTCAGCACTTAATGCATCGAATCCTGTATAATCAAGACCCAGAACATCTTTGTTCTTTTGCAGCACATGGAACATTATTGCCATCACTTGGTGAGGCATTAGCGATGTCGTTGTTGTCCCTGCTTCAATTGGCTTGCTTAAAAACGGAGCATCAATATCTTCTTCAAAAGTATAGGGTTCGCCAGGTTTAGGCACGTTGTTAACTTCAGCCAGCGCTGCCTCAACGATTGCTTCCTTATCGTAGAAAATCCCAAATACGCTGAAACTGCTTATGGGCTCGCTGATTATCTTTTTATTAACCGTGTCTACTGTTTCCGTGACGTCCTCCCATTCACCGGTTGTATCATTGAAGTGGAAAAGCTTAAGGGCGGATTCAGGGAAGCCTCCCGGCAAAGGAAGGAGATGGGCATAGCTGACTTCCAGTACCACTTCCGAGCCTTCAGGCAGCGGCGGATCGGCGTTGATGTCCAGGTAGATGCCGGCAGGATCCATGTCGGAAGGAGGCGGGTTGGTGCTAGTATCGTATCTTTCCACGGTTATGACCGTGTTTGTATCGTCACCGGCTTTAACTTTCATCTCTACGCCCTGGGTGGAAAATTCGACT
>JAKPEE010000041.1 GCA_029552125.1 Bacillota bacterium
AACCTGGTCAAAGGGAATGCCTGGCAAATTGAAGAAGCTTCCAACCAGGTTTGAGGCTTCAACATCCAACTCCTCGTAATAAAAGTCCTGAGGGAGCATGCCGCGGGCGAGAGTGGCGGTTTGCGAAATATCTCCTCCCAGAGCCCAGTTGCCTTCAATGGTGAGATCCAGGTTGCCGCCTTCCCCGGAATCCACCTGAACACTCGCCCAACCTTCCAGGCCGCGAGCGGAGGTGACGCTATACTTCATGAACTGCCCGGGCTTAAAATCACAGTGCTTCCAGCCGCCCATGGACGCAAAATACGCCTCGCCAATTCCGGAATCCTGGCCGGAATTATCGCCATTTTCGCTGTCCGGTTCATCTACCCCGTCTACGCTGCCGGTGCCGTTCTCATCGACCGCTCCATTGCCGGAAGAATCGCCAGTCTCCGTTTTTCCGCCGCACCCCACTGCCGCCAGAAGCAGCACCACGAGAACTGCGACCAAAAAACACTTGAAAAACTTCATACCGACACTCCTTTCTTATCACTTTGACCATATTACTATAGGCCATATTTTTTTAGATTGTAATCACCCGGAGGGTGATTTTTGCCCTCAGGAGGAGATTCAGGTCGCGGAAAGCCGCCCCCTCCGCTCAGCTCGCCGGGCGCAGCATCATGCCGGCAAGGGTCTCCTTGTTGAACTCTCCTTCCGAAACCACGGGCTTGCCGTTAACGAAGACATGATCAATGCCTGTCGGGTAAACCGCCGGATTTTCAAAGGTCGCCCTGGAGCCGAGCCGGGCCAGATCGAAGATAACGATATCAGCGTAATTCCCCTTTTCCAGGGTGCCGCGCTTCCCTATCTTCATCGTGGCGGCCGGCAGGGAGGTGCATTTCCTGATCGCCTCTTCAAGGGAGAGCAGTTTCTCCTGCTTGACAAAAATATCGATGAAGCGCGGGAAGCAGTCGTAATAAACCTGGGCCGGCCTTCCCACCGGGCGCAGTATCGTATCGGTGGAGGGCATTGACAGTGGATGGGTAAACCCGGACCACATGGACCGGAAAGTGAAGGGATCGTCGGGCCTGGTGGGGGTATGGAAAACCATGACCTGGCCGTTTTCCTCGATTAAAAGATCGCAGATCACATCAAACGGTTCCTTCCCGATCGCTTTACCGATCTCGGGGAAGGTCTTGCCCTCCATCCAGCGGTTGTGATCACTGGCCACGGCCATAACGCGAAGGCCGTTCCAGCCGGTCATCTTGAGGTAGTTGAAAGACCAGGTGGCGCCGTCGCGGTGCGGCCAGACAGGCTCAACATTTTCTATATCCCAGAGTACTTTTTTCCGGAAGGCGCGGTCCTTTAAGCGCTCCAGCGCCTGGCCCTTGCTTCCCTCGGAGGCGTACGGCGGCAGGAAGGCAAACAGCTCCGTGAACCCCTGCGATGAGGGGACCAGGTCAAAGGTGACCTGGAGCCCCTCCTCCCTTTTTCTCTCAATGAGCTTCAACTTGGGCTCAAGCCCTTTTTCGATGGGGATAGGGATTCTCAACCGGTTGTATAAAAATGAACCCGCCTGGATGGCCGCCTTGGTAACCCCGGTAAGGCCTTTAGTATAGGGCTGCCAGTAAAGATGGGAGATCTGCACGGGTATATCGCTGCGCTGTCCGACCTGGAAGACCTCATCGAGGGCATTGTCCAGGGTATGGGAATAGCTCCGCAGGTGCGAGGTGAAGATGCCGCCGTATTTTCGCAGCACCTTCCCACAGCCGAGAAGCTCGTCTTGATCGCTCTGCAGGCCTGGAAAATACTGCAGGCCGGTACTCAAACCGAAGCATCCCATCTCCATGCAGGTATCGAGATACCGCTCCAGCAGCTTCTGCTCCTCTACGGTGAGAACCCTGGTCACCAGGCCGGAAGCGGCTATGCGCAGGGTGCCATGCCCGGCAAGGATTCCGGCGTTCAGCAGCATGCCCTTTTTCTGAACAAGCTCCATATACTCTGCCGGTGTCTCCCAGCAGACTAGCTGATCCATCGATTGCCCGTTGAGATTCTCCAGGTGGGCCAGGATGGCCCCGCGCTTGTCGGGGGGAATGAAGCAGCAGGAGAAGCCGCAGTTTCCGCCAATGAAAGTGGTTATTCCCTGCATCACCAGGGGCTTGAGAATCTCGTTATGTTTCTCTTCCGGAAGAACAAAATCGGCGTGAGAGTGGATATCAATGAAACCGGGAGCCACAATTTTGTTGCTGGCATCAACAACTTTTTTTGCTGCAGCATTGCCTAGAGCGCCTATCTCCGCAATTTCTCCCTCCCGAATACCGATGTCGGCGTTGTAGCAGGGTTTACCGGTGCCGTCGGCAATGGTCCCGTTCAGGATCACTGTATCGAACATATCAACCACCCTTTCCCAGATTTTATTGGTTTGCTTTCCTTTTACCAACTTCCAACATAATGCTGTTAACGCCGCGAAACAGTAGGAAACTGTCTATTTATTGAAAGTACTACCACAAATCCGGTATTTTTCCTGCTATCGCCCTTTCACAAAAATGCCTGCCGGCAAAAGCATGCCGGCAGGCTGGGGGCCCGCTTAATTTTATTTTTCACCCCGGGTTTTATTTGCACGATTCTTGTTTTATTACCCCTCTATTGAGAATATACTGTCCGGCAAATTGTTAAGGGCGGCCTGATTTTGCCTTAGGATTTAGGGGCTAAACTGGAGTTATTACGGTTTTCCCCGAATATAATGGTCTTAAGGTGATCATGATGGGGCTGACCATCCGGGCGTCCAGGGGGCGCCGCCGCAAAAAAAAGATTTTGCCGTTCTTGCTTCTGGCCTTGATGTTTACGGCGGCAGCCGCGGATTATCTCTACTACCGGGACCGGGTCTATCCCGGCGTCTATGTAAAACAGGTCCACCTGGGAGGAAAAACTTCCGCGGAGGTTCAGGAGATGCTGGCCGGCTTGCAGATGGAATTTACCGGTCCCGGCGGCAAGACGGCCTGCCTCCCCCTGGGAGAAATGGGTATTACTGTGGCCGGCGGGCCGGTGATCGCCGAGGCTCGCCGCTGCGGCCGCCAGGGCGGCCTGCTGCGGGCTTACTTCAACAGGCTCAGGCTCATAAAAGATAAACCTGCGATCCCCCTGTTATACCGGTTAGACGAGGCACGGCTGCAACAAAAACTTGATTCCCTGGAAGAAATTTTCAACAGTCAGCCCCGGGATGCTTACTTCGAGGTTGACGCTGCTTCGGCCAAAGCCATACTGATCCCGGAGCAGCCCGGTTTCCGGGTTATGAGGGAGGAACTTTACCGCAGCCTGCTGCATGTATTGAATGCGCCGGGCTTACCCCTGGCGCTTACAGTCCCCGGCGAGATTTTACCGGCGCAGTTGACGGCCTTCTCCTTAAAAGATAAAGGGATCACCGGCTTGATCAGCTCCTTTACCACCAATTTCGACATTAACAAGGTTGACCGGGTCCATAACCTTAAGCTTGCCGCCTCCGTGATCAACGGCTCCATTGTCCCTCCGGGAGAGGTTTTTTCGGTCAATGCCGTGGTCGGTAATACTACCCCTGAAAAAGGCTACCGGCAGGCGCCCGTCATTGTCGGTACTGAACTGGTGCCCGGATACGGCGGCGGCCTGTGCCAGATCTCGTCCACTTTGTATAATGCCGCCCTGCTGGCCAACCTGGAGATTGTGGAGCGCCATAATCATAACCTCACGGTACCGTACCTGCCTCCCGGAAGAGACGCCACGATCTCCTACGGTACCCGGGACTTAAAGTTCCGCAATAATACCGGCCGCCACCTTTTAATTTACGGCAGAGTGGAAGGCGACGCTTTAACCTTCTGGCTGCTGGGGACGCCGCAGGAGGAACGGGTGGAAATCAATACGGTTAAGCTGGAGGTTTTTCCTCCCCCGGAACGCTATGAACTTGACCCGACCCTTCCCCCCGGCGAGGAAGAGATCGAAGAAGGCTACGCCGGTTATACCGTGGAAGTCTGGAAAACCGTTTACCGCGGGGATCAAATCATTGCTAAAGAAAAAATATCGGTTGATCATTACGAACCTTACCCCACCGTAATCCGCCGCGGCCCGGCGCGTTAAGCAAGGCCGGCCGCTATCCCTGCCGGCGCTCACCGGAACGCTATCCTCTAAATCAATCATTTCGCCAAGAACCTCTTCTTTACAATCTCCATATATTATGGGTAAGCGACCAGCTAATTTATTGGGTAAGGAGTAGTTACATATTGCACCTGGCCACAGCCCTGGAGCTTGCCGCGCACCGTTATCCCGAAGTTGACGCCATCATCACCCGTTCTGCCCGCCTCTCCTATGCCCGCTGGAATGAGCGGGTTAATGCCGTAGCATGGTCCCTGCTTGAGGCCGGGCTAAAACCCGGCGACAGCATGGCCATCGCGGCTGCCAATGGTGAGGCTGCCGCCACTACCTTTTTTGCCCTGCACAAAATCGGCGCTGTTGCCGTATTCTTAAATTGCCGCTGGAAAAAGCAGCAACTGCTGCAGGCCATGGAAGAAGCCGCCGTAAAAGCGGTACTGTATGACCGGGAAGCAAAAGAAGAGATCCTTGGCGCCCTGCAGCTTTACCCTGAGCAGATCTTCCAGGTTGATGCAGACCGCGCACAGAAGGCGGTCGAGGGGATCCCGGTTTACTCCTTCGCGCAACTGGCCGCCCGCCAGGCCGGGAAAACCCCGCCCCTGCCGCGCGATGACCGGAAAACAGCCACAGTGCTCTTCACCTCGGGCACGACGGGGAGAGCCAGGGGCGTTTGCCGCAGTGGCCGCAGCGACTATTACGCCGCCATGGCGCTGATCGTCGAGCACCGCTGGCAGCGTTTTGAAAGAAACCTGGCCGTAATGCCTCTTTACCACACCATGGGGCTCCATGCCTTGATCAGCATGGTCCTGCTCAACGGAACATCGCTGCTGCTGCCCCGCCTGGATGCGGAGGAGTGCCTGGACTATATCCATCGCGGGCAGGTTAGCTCCCTTTATCTTGTTCCGACAGCCTATCATAAACTGGTTGAAGCTGCGGCAGCAGGCGGTATTACACCCTGCAAAGTCCCCAGGCTTGCTTACGCCGGGGCGCCGATGACCGCTGACCTGGTGGAGCAATGCCTTGCTTTTTTTCAGCCTGATATTTTTGTCAACCACTACGGATGCACCGAAATGCTGGCCATTACCGCCAACCCCAACTTAAAGGAGAAACCTGCTTCTGCCGGCCGCCCGGCCCTGCACAGCCGCATCGCCATTGTTCCTGCAGATCGCGATGGGGAGAGAAAATTTACCCGCATCTTGCAGCCGGGCCAAACCGGTGAAATCGTGGCCGACGTCTCCTCGCCCCAGGCTTTCCTCGGTTACCTGCATAATGCGGCGGCCACTGCAGAAAGGGTGCGCGACGGCTGGTACTACACCGGCGACCTGGGTTACTGCGATGAACAGGGCGATCTTTACCTGGTGGGCAGGGTTGACGATATGATTATCAGCGGCGGCGAAAATATCTATCCCCGGGAAGTAGAAGAGATCCTGCTCAGCCACCCGGCGGTGAAAGAGGCGGCTGTGGTAGGATCACCCGATCCCCGCTGGGGAGAGGTTGTCACCGCATTTATTGTCCCGGTGGCAGAACCACCGCCTCCCGCGGAGCTGGAAAATTTTTGCCGGGAAAGCCCCCGCCTGGCCAGGTTCCAGCGGCCGCGGCGCTATATCTTTACCCGGGAAATACCGAAATCACCGGCCGGCAAAGTGCTCTATGCCGCCCTGCGCCAGCGTGCCGCCAGCACCGGGGCTTTACAGCCCCCTGAAGGCGGATCGGATTACACATGATTTTAGATTAAATTGAAAACAGGAGATGGTGGTAATGATGTCTGACCGGTTGGCTCATTTCGAAATGCCGCCCCAATGGTCGACCATGCGGGAAGCGGCACGCCTCGAGCAGAAAAGCCAAAGACGGATCATTCACATGGAAAAGGGTGATTATGTTTCCGCGGAATTTAAACCGCCCCGGGAAGCCATGGAGGCCATGATGCAGTCCCTGAAACTGGGTTATGTCCGCTACTCTCCGGGACCCGGCATCTACCCCTTGCGGGAAGCGCTGGCGGAGGAGATGACCAGGCGGGGGCGCCCGACCACCGCGGAAGAAATAATCATCGTGCCGGGAGCCAAATTCGGTATTGCCGCTACCTTCCTCCTTTTTTTAGATGACGGCGATGAAGTGATTATGCCTGACCCGGGGTACCCGCCCGATGAGTTTTGGGCCCGCTACCTCCGTGCCCGCATAAAACATATGACTTTCCGCAACCCGCGCCAGGTGGACGTAGAGCACCTGGCTAATCTCATTACCCCGCGCACCAGGCTGGTGGTGATCAACTCACCCCAGCGGCCCAACGGCCAGATTGTTGAGAATACAGACGAAGTAGCGCAGGTGCTGGCCCGTTTCCCCCAGGTGACCATCGTCTCCGACGAAATCTTTTCGCACATCGTCTATCCGCCATACCGGCACCGTTCCCTGGCCACTTACCCGGAGCTAAAAGATCGCACAGTGATCATCGACACCTTCTCCAAGTCTTTCGTCATGACCGGCCTGCGGATCGGCTGGGTCACGGCGCCGGTCCACCTGGCGCAGCGCTACGATATCCTGCTGCAAAATAGCTGCACCAATGTGTGCACCATCATCCAGGAAGCGGCCCTGGCGGCCCTGCAGGCTCCACCCGCTTACCGGGAAGAGTTGCTGGCCTGCCTGCAGCGCAAACGCGACCTGGCCTGGGCCATACTGACCCGCTCCCGTAAACTGATTGCCGACAACGCCCAGGGCTCTTTCTACCTTTTTATCAAATTGCCGGAGGGTTTAAGCGACCAGGAGACCGTGCGCAAGCTGCTCCAGCACGGCGTGGCCGTAGTGCCCGGTTCAGCCTTTGGGCCGGCGGGAGCGGGCCATATCAGGATTACCTTTACCCTGGACGACGCCTCTTTACGCGAAGGCATGCAGCGCATCGTGCGGCTGCTGGACGAAACGTAATCATTAGAGACAAAGAAGGTGGTTCGTTTGTTTTGGAGGAAACGGTCCCGCCATCAAGATGGGGTTCCCCTGCGGGAAGGCCCTTTCATCTATGACTGGTTTAAACTAAGGGATCTTCCGCAGATCGCCCGCATGGAGGCAAAATATTTTCCCGAGCCTTACAGTTTTTGGACGCTGCTTGGCCTGATTCTCAGGCCCAGCACTTATTACCTGGTCATTCGCCAAAAGAACATGGTGGTGGCTTATATCGGGTTTCGCCTTTTTGAAAAGGCGGCCCATACTATTAGCACCTGCGTGCATCACGATTTCCGGCGCCGGGGCCTGGCCAGAAAACTGCAACTGGTGGCCAACCGGGTGGCCATAAACCGGGGAGCGCGCTGGTTTACCGGGGAGGTCAGGGTCTCCAACCTGGCCCAGCTTGAACATCTCAAGCAGATGGGCTGGCTGCAGATCGGTCGCTGCCCGTGTTTTTTCAAAGATGGAGAAGATATCATTGTGGTCTGGAAGTGGCTTTAATCCAGCCTTAGCTTCTAAAGATGAGCACCAGGCCGCTGATCAGGATCAGTGAACCGCCCACGATCGTATATTGATTGACGGTTTCCTTAAACAGAAGCAAACCGGTCAGAGCGGCAATGACGGGGATGGTGTAAGATAAGGTGACCACATGTGCCATTTTTAACGTGCGCAGGCTGTCATAATATAAAACATAGGCTATGGCTGTATGCACCAGGCCCACGACAGCGGCAATGGCCAGCCGCGGCAGGGTCAGGCGGCCGGACAGGTGGATAAAAGGCAGCAGGCACAGGGTGGCGGTGAACATGGTGTAGTAAACAAAGGTGATGGCGTTCATGTGCAGCGATTTGGCGATGATCGCGATCAGGGAGAGGCACAGGGCGCCTCCCAGGGAATAGCCGATGCCCGCGGCGTCACTGTAAGAGAGCTGCACCAGGTTCGGGTAAAGCATGATCCCGATCCCCGCCAGGGATAAGGCGAAGAGAAGAAGGTTTTTGTAATCTGTCCCTTCTTTTAAGATCAGGGGGGAGAGCACGGCCATGAACACGGGCTGCATGTTATAGGGCAGCACCGCGTTTCCCAGGGTAGTCAACTGAAAAGCATTGAAGTATAAGATCGTATCCAGGGCAAAAAGTAGACCGGCCAGGCAGATGGGCAGGTAGCTTTTTGAATAAAAATAAGAGAAACGCTCTCCCCGCGGTAAAAAAAAGAATAAGACGAAAGTGGCGACGGCCAGGCGCAAAAAAGAGAGCTCCAGCGGGGTCAGCCCGCTCCAGCGGACAAATGCACCCAGGGTGCCCCAGATTAATGCGGCGGCCAACACTTTGAGATATCCTGTTTTATTTTTCAAGTAGAGCCCCCTGTTTTTCTTTATATGTTTGCGGGGCTTTTTCTAGAACCTGCACCTTTACTACTGGCAAACCATCCCTGGCGGGTAAAATCACCCGGCGGCTGCAATAAAGCCTAAATCTACAACAGCAGGCAAAAGTGCCGTTGAATCCTTATGGGCAAAAGGATTTAACGGCACTTTGCTATCGGGTAACTACTAAAGCCAGGTTATATCTTAAAATCTATCTTACTGCTTTAAAATACTTCCTGCTTTCCACCTTTTTTAATAGTCATCGGCAGCGGTATTGAGCCCGGCAAGCTTGACTATCTCGACAATGAGCATCGGTGCCAGGGAAAGCAGCAGCACAATCAGCCATTGACCGCCGGTGAGCATGGTCACCTCAAAGATATTGGCCAGCCAGGGCACGGCCATCACCGCAAGCTGCATGCAGGCGGAAATAAAAATTGCTCCCAGCAACTGAGGGTTGCCGGCCAATCCGAGGCGAAAGATGGAAAGCCGGCTGGAGCGGACGTTTAATGAATGGATAAGCTGGGAGAGGGCCAGGACCGCAAAGGCCATGGTCTGGGCCGTCGCCAGGCTGGTTGAATAGCCCAGCCAGAAAGCGAGAAGGGTCAGCCCTCCCACCATGATTCCCTGGTAGACGATACGCCGCACCATCCCCTTGCTGAAAACCCTGCTTTCCGGATCGCGCGGTTTTTTGTCCATGATGCCGGCTTCAGCGGGATCAACCCCCAGCGCCAGCGCCGGCAGGCTGTCGGTAACCAGGTTGACCCATAAAATGTGTATCGGCAGCAGCGGCGCAGCCCAATTAAGCATGGTGGCGATAAAGAGAACCAGGATCTCGCCCACATTGCACGACAAAAGGTATTGAATCGCCTTGGTAATGTTCGCAAAAATAGTCCGGCCTTCTTCCACGGCCGCGACCACCGTGGCAAAATTATCATCGGTCAGGACCATATCGGAGGCCTCCTTGGCCACTTCCGTGCCGGCAATACCCATGGCCGCACCGATGTCGGCCCTTTTCAGAGCCGGGGCGTCGTTCACCCCGTCCCCGGTCATGGCCACGATTTCCTTCCAGGCCTGCCAGGCGCGCACGATGCGTACTTTATGCTCGGGGGAAACCCGGGCATAAACCGAACATTGACGAACCCGCTCTTGCAGCTCTTCGTCGCTGAGCTGATCCAGCTCGCGGCCGGTCAGCACCAGGTCGCCATCGTTCAAGATACCAAGCTCCTGTGCTATAGCCCTGGCGGTTAACATGTGATCCCCGGTAATCATCACCGGCTTGATCCCCGCCCGCCGGCACAGGTTAACCGCCTCTTTGACCTCGGGGCGGGGCGGATCGATCATGCCGGAAAGGCCGACAAAGATTAAATCGCTTTCAAACTCCGCCCTGGCTTTCTGCAAGTCGGTCTCCACCGGCAGATCCTTATATGCCGTGCCGAGAACGCGCATGGCCGCCGCCGCCATCTTCTCGTTGGCCTGCTCCACGGCTTCACGGAACGCGGGAGTCAAATCTAACACCTGGCCCTGCAGGAGAATACGGCTGCAGATATTCAGCAGCGCATCCGGGGCGCCCTTGGTATAAACCCGGTACCCGTGCGGATACCTGTGGACTGTGGTCATCAATTTTCGGTCGGAATCAAACGGGATCTCCTCTACCCGCGGTGAATCCTTCTCCAAAGCATCCTTAAATATGTCCAGCCGCATCCCCAGTTCAACCAGCGCGGTTTCCGTGGGGTCGCCGATCGCTACCGCCTTCCCTGCTTCGACCCGCATGTGAGAGTCGTTGCAAAGGGCGCCGGCCGCCACATGTAGTTTCCAGGCTTCATCGACGCCCGCGCTCTTAATCTGGTCAGCCTTGATTAGCTGCCCGTCCAGATAGACTTGTTCCACTGTCATTTTATTCTGGGTAAGCGTGCCGGTCTTGTCGGAACAGATCACCGTAGCGCTGCCCAGGGTTTCTACGGAAGGCAGCTTGCGGATGATGGCATTGCGGCGGCTCATCCGCTGCACGCCGATCGCCAGGACAATGGTCACAATGGCGGGAAGCCCTTCGGGGATGGCCGCCACGGCCAGGCTCACCGCGGTAAGGAACATATCAAATAACTCCTTGCCGTAAAGCACGCCGGCCATAAAGATAACGGCGCAGATTGACAGGGCGGCCAGACCCAGCGTCTTGCCCAGGACCTCCAGCCTCCTTTGCAAAGGCGTCGAGGTCCCTTCCTCGCTTTGGATCATTGCGGCGATTTTGCCGATTTCCGTCGACATGCCGGTTTCCACCACGATACCGCGCCCGCGGCCGTAGGTCACCAGGCTGCCGGTATAAGCCATGTTTACCCGGTCGCCTAAGGGGATCTCCGCATTTTCCAAAGCCCTGGTAGTCTTTTCTACGGGCACAGATTCTCCCGTCAGGGCAGCCTCTTCAATTTTAAGATTGGTGACTTCCGTTAAACGGATATCGCCCGGTACAGAATCGCCGGTTTCCAGGATGACAATATCTCCGGGTACCAGGCGGGCTGCCGGAACCAGGTCTATTCTGCCCTCCCGCAATACCTTGGCATGGGGAGCGGCCATCTTTCTCAGGGCGGCCAGGGCTTCCTCGGCCTTATTCTCCTGGATGGCACCCAGGAGGCCGTTGAGGAGGACGATGAGCATGATGATCACCGCGTCCTTGTATTCCCCCAGCAGGGCGGAAATGATGGCGGCGATGATCAGGATGATCACCATGAAATCGGTAAACTGCTCCATGAACATCCGCAAGAAGGATTTCCGGCCTGCCTGCTTCAACTCATTAGGTCCATACTGTTGAAGCCGCCGGTCAGCCTCCCGGGAGCTTAAGCCCTGTTCCAGATTGGTTTCATACGTGGCGACAACCTCTTCAACCGGCAGGGTATGCCAAAGCCTGCTGTTCACGAAGCGCCAACCCTCTTCCCTATTTTTAAGGAAAAAGAAACCACCAAAGATTTTGCTTTCTGAGGCTCACTTTCCCACACTAAAAGCATCATCCAGGAAAAACCTCAGCGGATTTTTTGCATGCCGGGCTTGAATCTTCTAGCTTTTTTTTGTCGTCCGGGCCATCAGCATCACGATGAGCATGAGGATGATGATAACGGTAAAGATACCGGCCATGCCTTTGCCCATGACCATGAACGCATTTAAAAGATCCTGTGACACGGTTGCCGCCCCCTAACCTATTATCTGTGGTACCAGCGAGAGGATCATACCGCCCGCTACTACCGAGGCGATCTGACCTGAAACATTGGCGCCCACAGCGTGCATGAGCAGATGGTTCTGTGGATCTTCTTTGATCCCCAGCTTCTGAATGACACGCGCCGACATCGGGAAGGCGGAGATGCCCGCGCCGCCGACCATCGGGTTGATCTTATCCTTGGAAAAGAGATTAAGGAATTTGGCGAACAACACCCCCGCGATGGTATCGAAAACAAAAGCGACGAGGCCGAGCAGCATGATGAAAAGCGTCTGCCAGGTGACGAAACGCTCCGCCACCATGCTGAAGGATATGGTGATACCCAGCAGCAGGGTAACCAGGTTGGCCAGCACGTTCTGGGCCGTGTCGGATAGCCGTTGCAGCACGCCGCATTCGCGGATGAGGTTCCCGAACATCAAGAAGCCGACGAGTGAAACCGAGCTTGGGGCGACCAAACCGGAGACGAACGTCACGATCACCGGGAATAGGATACGTGTCCGCCTGGAAACATTTTGCGGGTTATAGGGCATACGAATGCGTCTTTCCCGCTTCGTCGTTACCAGCTTTATGGTAATCGGTTGGATTATGGGCACCAGCGCCATATACGAGTATGCCGCCACCGTGATCGGCCCGACATAATTGGATCGCAAAACCTGTGAAACAAATATGGCCGTCGGTCCGTCCGCCGCGCCGATGACACCGATTGAAGCCGCATCCTTAAATTCAAAACCGAGCAGTACCGCCACCACAATGGCCGCGAAAATGCCGAACTGCGCCGCTGCGCCAAAAAGGAACATCTTCGGGTTCGACAGCAACGGCCCAAAATCGATCATGGCACCGATACCGATAAACAGCAGCAACGGCAACGCTTCCGACGCTTCGATGCCTATTTCGTAAAGCCACTGGATAATACCCGGTGCGGTGCCGATCCCGGCAACCGCCTGGTTGAGTGCTCCGGAGTGCGGCAGGTTTACCAGTATGGCTCCAAAGCCCATCGGTAGAAGGAGCTGCGGTTCAAAGTCTTTGGCAATGGCAAGGTAGATAAGCAGGGCACCTACCGCGTACATAACCAATTGCTGCCATGTTACCGCCATAGCGCCTTTAATCAGAAAATCCAACCTATTCTACCTTCTTTCTGTATGATAAACACCTATTTAATATAAATCTTCTCCTAAACCATGGCAAGACCTTGTCGAATAAGAATAATTTTTAGAGCTTACTGGAGCGAAGGTATAAAACTTAGTAAAACTAACAAGAGAAGCTGCTAAAGTATATGGAGTGTTATGGAATTTTCTGTTATCGCTTGAATGGCCTGGAGCAGACTGCTCCCTGAAGACTTAAGTTCAAAAAGTAGCGAATGCTACACATCCGCGTCAAGCCGTGCCAGGTTATGTAGCTAATTTGTATTAATAGCCATAATGCTAGAGGATATTTATAATCCATGTTGAATTACTCTTAATAGTGTAAGTTATCTGAACACATTGACAGGTTATTGGAAAGTAAGGGATCTTGATCGTATTAAAAAAATTCGACAGAGGTGTTCCAAATGATTGTATTGCTGGCAGGAACAGGCGGAGTCGGTGAAGCTATTGCCAAGATTGTAAAAGAACGGGATCCCGAAAGCCGGTGGTTGCAAAAGATGGTCCTGGCGGATTATAATCTAGCCCGGTCCAAAGAGGTGGCCGAAAAGTTAGGTGATCCGGAGAGATTCCCGGCGGAACAGGTTGATGCCGAAAAGAAATCCGAAGTGGTGGCCCTGGCTAAAAAGTATGGCGCAGATTTAATTTTGGATGCGGCGCCGCCGTTTGTCACGAAAAACTTGTTTGATGCGGCCTTTGAGTCGAACTGCCACTATATCAACCTGGGGACCTGGTCGGAGCCTCATCCGGAAGATCCGGTCGGCAAGGGATATATCGAAATGATGGCCTCTTATAATTTCCAGGCTGATGCGCAGTGGCGGGAGAAAGGGCTGATGGCGGTAATCGGGGCCGGCATTGACCCCGGAGTAGTAGATGTGTTTGCCAAGTTTGCCGAGCGATATTGTTTTGATGAACTGGAAGAGATTGCCGTTAAAGATGGTGGAAACCTGACCGCCGAGGGTATGGACATTGCATTTGGGTTTTCCATCTGGACCATGATCGACGAGATTTTAAACCCTCCGGTTACCTGGGAGAAAGACAAGGGATGGTATCTTCAGGAGCCTTTTGCCGATCCGGAAGTGTTTTACTTTCCGGAAGGCATCGGTCCGGTTAAGTTAATGAAGGTAGAGCATGAAGAAGTAGTGTTAATGCCCAGGTATATTAATAAAGGCCTCAAAAAAGTATCATTTAAAATTGCTTTAAGCGATGAGATTGTCAATGCCATGAAAGTATTGAGGGCATTGGGTTTAGACCGGAAAGAAAAAATTGATTTTCATGGTTTTAAGTTGTCACCCCGGGACGTGGTGGAAGCGGTGGCCCCCAACCCGGCCTATATTGGGGACAAACTTACAGGCAAGATGTGTGTAGGGGTCCATGTTACCGGCAAAAAAGACGGGCTGCACCGGGAAGTGTTTATTTACCAGTGCCTGGACAACCAGCAAGCCATGGAGCGCCTCGGCTGCCAGGTAGTAGTAGCCCAGACCGCTTACGGGACAGCAATTACTCTGGAACTGATCAGTAAAGGTATCTGGCAAGGCCGGGGGGTGTTCGGACCGGAGGCCTTTGCCCCGGAACCTTTTCTTGAGTTGATGAGTGAGTATGATTTTCCGTACGGGTTTGTAGAGATGGATTCGGAGTATAAGCGCCATCAGGACCAGGCGGCGATCAAGAAGCTGCTGGCTTCTGCGCCTAAACCGGAATAAAAATATTAAGATAAGGAGGTATAGTCAGGTGGATGAAATTGTCGTCAGGCTCCATGTGGTGGATTGGATTATTGTCGGTTTGTATATTGCCGGCATGCTGTGGATAGGGTTCTATTTTTCCAAAAAGTCTAAGGGATTTGACGATTACTTTATGGCCGGGAAAAAAATCACGGCGCCCCTGCTGGTGGCTACTCTGGTCTCCACTTTCTATGGGCTCGATTCCTTGTTTGGAGATTCAGAAGTAGCCTTTTTTGAGGGGGTATCCTCCTTTTTCTTTTACGCTCTACCGTATACCGCACTTTATTTAGTGATGGCCATACTGTCCCCCAAGTTTAAGGAAAAGTTTCCCGAGGACTGCACCATGCAGGATATTGTGTTTAATAAATACGGAAAAACCGCGGGTATCTTTTCCTCCATCGCTGCATTTATTTATTCTACTAATACCATAGAGATGATGGGCATCGGTTTTCTGCTGCACCTGATTACCGGGATTCCTTTCTGGGCGGGAACTTTAATCGGAGCGGTGATAATCTTTATCTATACCTGGACCGGCGGCTTGTGGGCGGTAGTGATGACCGATTTTATTCAGTTCTTTATCATGATGGTGGCGGTAGGCCTGGCTTTAATTTTAGGCTGGAACGGGCTGGGCGGGTATGATCAGGTAATCGTGGGCCTGGAAAATTACGTCGGCGAGTTTGAGTACTTCTTTCAAGCGGAAGCCGGTTATCTTACCCCCTGGATCCTGTTTGCCTACTCGTTAACTGCCTTTGCCGTCCTGGCGGAACCGGCCTTCTTCCAGAGAATATTTGCTTCTGCCGGCCCGAAAGAGATAAAGAAGGCCTTTGCGGTCGGGATCCCCATGTGGCTAATCTTTGACTGGATCGTGGTCTTTTTAGGTATCTTAGGGGCGGCGGCGATCGGGCTGGAGATTATTCCGGAGGTAGAGCCCAACCAGGCGCTGTTTGCGGTAGCCGGGCAGTATTTGCCGGTGGGAATAGTGGGCCTCTTTTTGGCCGGAGTGCTGGCCTGCTCCATGTCCACCGCTGACTCGTATTTTCTTGTTTCCGGCGGGGTAATCGGCTATGACCTGTACAAGGGAGTCATTAAGCCGCAGGCTACCTCCCAGGAGACCGAGCGGGCGACCAAAATCGGCGTGCTGATATCGGCGGTTGTCTCACTGGCCCTGGCCTTGTTCTTTGATCGCATGATGGAAGCGTGGGTATTTCAGGCTACAATAATTATTACTACTTCTCTGGTCCCGGTTTATTTCGGAACATTTTCTAAAAAACCCCCCAAGAAAATAGCGGGTACTCTGGCTACGGCTCTCGGCCTGATTGCCTCCATTGGCTGGTATATCTGGACTAACTTTTTTGGGACCTGGGACGACTTCTATGAAGTATATGTAGTGCAAATCGGGAACGTTCAGCTCTGGCAGGAATACGGGATCATCATCATTACACCGATTGTCCTGGTTGTTTTCTTGGTCGCTAACGCCTTGGGCAAAGAGATAGCAGTGCAGAGGGGGGTTAAGGGATGATCTGGAATATTATAAACAACATCGCCGGGGTTCTGGCCATAGTGGGTTCGCTAGCCGTTGCTTTCTGGTATGGAGCAGAAGTGAAGAGAAGAATGAAAGAGCTATCACGTGGTGATTAAAAACTAAAAGGATTTTTAATAGAAACAAAATCCAGGGCTTTCTGCCCTGGATTTTGTTATGGGCGGCGCCCTGCTTGATTTGGGTCAGGTCCTTGGCTAAAGACAAAAGTGCAATAAGTAATAATCATGATGGTAACAAATGGTTATTTGTCTAAAGTACAAGCCTGACCCCCGCTGCTTATTTGTTTACTGTTTTCCTGGTCACTGGCCATTTTTTTTCTTGTAAATAAACGTTCATCGCCAAGTTTAATTGCTATTAACGTCTTGGTGGCACCGAAAGCCATGTGGGAAAGAAATGAAATTAACCCGTTTTTGGGAGTTGTCGGGAAGATACTGGTTGCGCCTAAATGTGAAGTTACCCCGTAAAGGGCGGTCCATTCGGCGGCGCCCAGCGCGGCGCCTTTAATAAGATAGTTATCCTTTCCCATTAGCGTCAGCCAGTAAACGCAGGTGACGCCCAAACCGGCAGCGATCATGTTATCGGCGATGACACCCAGAATCTTCCCGGAGGGAGAGATAACATCTTTCTTTTGCAGGAAAATGCCCGCCGCCTTTTTGGCCCCGGTCTCATTAAATCCCACTAACGGGATGGCGGCCCGCTCCACTGCCATTTTAGCCAGGTTTCCACCCAGCCCGGCAATTATACCCAATAAAAAACGATCAGTAATTTTCTTCAAGGCCAACCCCCCCCCGGGTTGTTTCTCTTATCATGCGTAGAAAGCTGCAGATTATCCATGTGGGGCCAGGTCTTGATTTTAGGCACAAATACAATATGTGGCAAGCAGAATTAGAAGAATTGGCAATTCGCCAGGGTTATCCTGAATAAATCTATTTACTCCACCATGACTGCGCGCATTTCCACGGGTAGAATCGTGGCCGGGGTATTACTGGTGGAGCCGGCTGTTTCAGCCGGCTCACTTTTTTGCGTGCAATAACATAAATATTACGCTATAAGCCAGGGAGATGGAATGATCCCTGGTTTTTTTTCCATGACGCTCTCCATCACCATGTTGAACAACGCTGCGCCCTTACCGGCCCTTGAACTCGGGATCTCGGTTTTCAAAAAAGGCGCGCACCCCTTCACGCAGATCCGCGGTGTAGCAGCAGGTCATCACCGCGTCGGTTTCGCTGATCAGCGCTTCCTCCAACCCGATCTCGCCTGATTTGTTCAGGCACGACTTGACGAAGCGGATAGGTACCGGGGCATTTTTGGCAATCCGGGACGCGGTCTCCAGGGCCGCCGGCAGCAGGTCGCCGGGAGGATAAACCCGGGTGACCAGGCCCATGGACAGCGCTTCGGCGGCGCCAAACCGGTCACCGGTAAGCATCAACTCTTTAGCCCGGCCCAGGCCGATCAGGCGGGGCAGCAGCCAGGTGACGCCGTTGGTCTCAAACAGCCCGACCTTCACCTCGGCGAATTCGAAGCGGGCCTTTTCCGAGGCGTAGCGGATATCACAGGCGATGGCGATTTCGGCCCCGGCCCCGACGGCGTAACCGTTGATGGCGGCAATAACCGGTACCGGCAGGTTGAGCAGTTCAAGCGTGACCTGCTGCATCAACTCCACGCTTTCCCTGATGGCAAAGTAGTCAACCTGATCCCCGGCTATGGCGCCCATTTCATTTAAGTCCTGCCCGGCGCAGAAAGCCTTGCCGGCCCCGGTGATCACCAGGCAGCGCACCGCGCTTTCCTCTTTCACCTTGCGGAGAACGGCGGAAAGCTCGAGCCAGGTTTCCCGCCGCACGGCGTTTAGCACAGCGGGGCGGTTCAAAGTAATCAAGCCGACCTTGTTTTCGACAGTGTAGGCAAGGTCTTGCAGTAGCATTATGTAAACCTCCTGTTATGATTGCTCTCTCTCCCCTGTCCCAGGGCGGCGGCGGCAGCGAATCTGCTTAACGCCAGGCTTTATCCACGGCGCCACAACTCCCCGGGCAGTTCAGAGAATATTTTTTTTAATTTCCTGGCAGTCTTATTCTACTTACAGTTCCGAATAGTGTCAATTACACATAAATAATAATACTGTGGCTTTCCATGGCCGCCAGGTATTTACCGTAGCCAGCCGCCGGGGCTATCTGCAAGCTTTCTTTAAATATTTTGCAAAAAATTTTACTAAAAATAATTATCTGATAATAGAAGGAATTGGAACAAGAGCATAAAAATATATAAAAAACAAAGTTTTTATTCTATCTATTATTTTCTCAAGGGGGAAAAGGAATTGAAAAGTTTTAACGATGATACAATTGTCGGTACTTCCAGCAAAAACGCTTATCTCTATCCGGATAAACCGTACCTGATGTCCAGGTATGATAAGCAGGGCCGAAGAACCGGGGCAGTCCATAGTTATACCTGGAAAGAAGCAAATGAGATTATTTGGGATCTAAGCTGCGCTCTTTACACCCTGGGATTCCGTGAATTTGATCGTTCAGCAATCTTTGCCCCTAACAGGCCCCGCTGGGTTTTTGCAGTCATGGCTTCACTATTTCTGCGGGGTGCCATAGTTCCCATTTATCCAACCAGTAAGCCTGAAGATGTCTGGTGGATCCTTCACGATTCAGGGGCCAGGGTCTGTTTCTGCGGCAGTAAAGAGCATCTAGACAGAGTTTTAGAAGTAAAAGACAGGCTCAAAAGCCTTGAAAAGATTATTGTGATGGATCCGCTGGATCACAGGCCGGATGATATGGTGATGGGCTTCGACGAACTTCTGGAACTGGGCCAAAAGAACAGGGATAAAAGAGCGGTCATAGAAACCATGCAGCAGGAACTGGATGAAGACGACCTGGTCACCTTAATTTATACTTCGGGCACTACCGGCAAACCAAAGGGCGTGATGCTCTCCAACCGCAACATCGTCAGCCAGAGAACGGTCATTGCGGAAATGGGGTTCCGGCAGGACGATATCTGGATGGGGCACCTGCCGCTGTGCCATTCATATGGTTTTTCGGCCGACCTGATGGGGGCCAGTTATGTCCCTGGAGTGCTGGCGATGCTGGATTCGCTGGAAACCGAGGAGATCCGCTGGGGCCTACAAACTTATAAGCCCACGGTAATGAATTCCGTCCCCAGGTTGTGGGAAAAAATCTACATTCAAATTAATGCCCTGCTTGCGCAACGCCCCCGCTTCATTCAAAACTATTTCAAGTGGGGCAGCAATGTGGGGCGGGAAGTTTATTGGCTAAAAAATCAACATAAAAAAATACCGGCTTCCCTTAAGTTTAAACATGCCTTAAGCAAGCCCCTGTTTGCTGTGATCAAGAAGAAGGCCGGCCTGACCCGCCTGCGCTTCTGCTCCACCGGAGGAGCGGCGATTAATCCCCAGTTGATCGTGTTTTTTGGCAGCATCGGAGTCATGCTTTACCAGGGCTACGGTTTAACGGAAACCAGCCCCATTATCAATGCCAACACCATTCGGGATAATAAGGTGGGCACAGTGGGCAAACCCCTGCAAGGGGTCATCGAAAAAATTGATGAGGACGGCGAAATCCTGGTCAAAGGGCCCCAGGTTATGAAGGGCTACTGGAACAACCCCGCAGCCAATAAAGAATCTTTTACCGCCGACGGTTACTTTAAAACCGGCGATGTCGGTTTTATAGATGAAGAAGGGTACCTGACCATAACGGATCGCAAAAAAGAGCTGCTTAAAACAAGCGGCGGTAAATACGTGGCTCCCCAGCCCATTGAAAACGCTTTTAATACTGACCCCTTTATCGAGCAGCTTGTAGTTGTGGGCGAAAACCGCAAGTATATATCAGCGCTGGTTGTTCCAAATTTCGAAGCCCTGGGTGAATGGGCCAAACAGAAGAACCTGGAATACCGCGATCACCGGGAGCTGGTAAATCACCCCGAAGTATTGAAGTTAACCTGGGAAAGAATTGAAAAAATCAATCAGGGCCTGGCCAGGTATGAACAGATTAAAAAATTTGCTCTAACCGATCGGCCATTTAGCGAAGAAAGCGGAGAGTTGACCCCGAGCCTGAAACTAAAAAGAAGGGTTATTGAAGAAAAATTTAAACACCTTATCGATGCGATGTATGCCGATGAAGACACCTTTCAGTCAAGTTCCAGTTAAAGCGGCCCGCCGGTTAACCCGGATCATTCACCGGACCTGCTGTACGCTTCCAGATTGACCGCCTTCCCGGATTACGGGGAGGCGGTTAACTTAGAAGAACGCTTATCCTTCCCGCGGCAATGCTACTGATGGCAGTGGCCGGCCGGCGCCCCTCCTTGAGCTTCAGGTACGTTCGTCCAAAGCTTTCATCCGCTACCATCCGCTACGGCGTGAACGCCGGGCCTGATGCTCTTGCCGAGTTGCCGGGTATTCATAGATATGATATACCTAAACTTAGGTTTACCGCTGTGCTGCAGGGCTGAAGCAATGCGGAAGACCGGAAACAATTTTTTTCAGGCAAAGGCAAACAAGGAGGGGTTGGAATGAACAAAACAACGCTGGGCATGGCCCTTGTGACCGCCATTCTAATCCTGATCGCCTTTTTCAAGGGAGGCCTGCCGCTGGTGGGCAAAGGCTTTTTATCAGGCGGGCAAACTTTTATTGGGATTATTCCCCTGCTAATAGTTGCTTTTATCGTGGCCGGCCTGACCTCCACCATCATTCCCCAAAATATGGTTTCCCGGTGGCTAGGCCCGGAGGCCGGCTGGAAAGGACCCCTCCTGGGTTCGCTGATGGGGGCGCTGGTTCCCGGCGGACCGTTCTTTTTTTACCCCCTGATGGCTACATTAATTGCTTCCGGCGCAAATGTGGGTACCATGATCAGCTTTGTCGCCGCCAAAACCCTGTGGTATGTAGGCCGCATCCCTGTTGAAATTGCCTTTGTGGGTCTTGAAGTGACGGTGATCAGGTTTTTAATCACCTTTCCTCTCCCCATAGCAGCAGGCACAGCGGTAGACACCTTTTTGCCCCGCTTTGCAGACAAAATCAGGGAAGATGTAAAACAGCGTCAACTGAAAAAAAAGGCAAGGATTAGTGGTGAAGAAAAATGAACGACGCCCTGCTAATACTATCTTTAATGGCCGCAATTCTGTTGTATATCGCCTACCGGCAAGGCAAACACATGGAAGGCCTGCGGGAAGCAAAAAAAATGTTTGTAAATGTCTTGCCCCTGCTGCTGCTGGCTTTTGTTATGGTCGGCTTTATCAACTTGCTATTGCCCAAAGAGCTATTACAGTCCTGGCTGGGAGCAGGATCAGGCTGGAAAGGTTTAGTCACCGGTTCATTAATCGGTTCGCTTATTCAAGGAGGACCATATGCCTTTTTCCCCATGTTTGACGCCGTTTTCCGTGACAGCGTATCCACCGGCACGGCTGTAGCCATGATTACTGCCTGGGGCATGATTAATGTGGGCCACCTGCCCTACGAATTCACTTTTTTAGGATCACGCTTCGTGGCTTTAAAATACGGGATCTATATATCAGTTCCGGTGCTGGCCGGCCTGCTGGCCAATTTACTGTTTGGCTAGCGAAGGATGACGGGCTCCCCTTGTCGAATTGATCAATAAATTTTGTCACCCCGGGAGGAGGTTCCATCATTAAAGCAGACTGGATACTGAACGGCTACAAAAGTAAAGCCAGGGCTTATCTTCAGGATCGGGGAAAAGCGGAAAAATTGCTGCAAGACACCGCCCGCAAAGCCAACAGGAAAAGCAGCTTCTTCGAAGCGGTATGGGAGGATCTGCAACTGTTGTTTAACCTGCTTCGGGACTGGAAGGACGGACGGTATAAAAAAATACCTTCAAAATCACTGCTTTTAATTATCGCCGCCTTGCTTTATTTTCTCAATCCGCTGGATTTAATTCCCGACCTTGTCCCCTTGAGCGGTCTGATTGACGATGCCGGGATCCTGGCCCTGGTGATTAAACAGATCCATAACGATTTACAGGCTTACAAAGAGTGGCTGCAGTTAAATCAAAACCAGCTTGAGGCTTAATCATCAACTTATAGCACTGGAGGAAAATAAATTGAAAACACCATGGTGGGGCTATATTTTAGCAGTGGTGCTCAGCGTTGCGCCAGCCTTTTTTATTGTGTTCAATGCCATTTTTTCCGATATTTTCACCCCCGGTGATCGCCTCCTGAGCTTCTTACTGGTCGTTCTGGCTTACGAAGGATACGGTTTCATTCTGGGCTATATCTGGCCCGCCACCGGATGGCGCTGGGGCCTGTGGATCAGCGCTACAGCGGCGGCACTGGTCATCTTCTACTCTATTGGTGAAGGCCAGTATCTGCTGCACCTGGTCTATATTTTATTGACCGTGGGTGCTGCCTGCAACGGATCCTATTGGGGGCAAAGGGTTAAAGGGAAAAAAATGAAGGGTAAGCTGCCCGCCTGATCCAGGTCGCGGCGCCCGGTAATGCCGGCGCCTTTTTCTACCCTGGGGGGATCACGGCCCCGGCCGCCGGCATCGATGAGGGCACTCTGGCTATTCAGCGGTCTCACAGGAGCGGCGGCGAGATTATCCGGCGAGCGCCTGCAGACCCTGGCCAGAATCTTGAAAGAAATGGGCTATTAACCCGGGGTTTTTAGATTACTGTTCCGCAGTTGCCCGCAGGCGGCGGCTATATCGGCACCCAGCCTGCGGCGCACGGTCACATTAATATGCTGATCAGCCAGGGTGCGCGCAAATTCGCGGACCACATCTGCCGGGCTGGGTTTAAAGTCAAGCTCCGGCACGGCATTGAAAGGAATTAAATTGACATGGGCCAGCCTGCCCTTTAACAGGGCGGCCAACTGGGCGGCATGGGCCGGCCGGTCATTGACACCCTCAATGAGGATATATTCATAGGTGACCCGCCGCCCGGTCTTTTTGGCGTAATGATCACAGGCAGGCAGCAGCCGCTCCAGCGGGTAGGCCCGGTTTATGGGCATCAACCGGTCCCGCAAAGCGTTATTTGGCGCGTTCAACGATACCGCCAGGTTAAGAGGGCGGCCGAAGCCGGCCAGATCGTAAATCCGCGGTACCAGGCCGGCGGTGGATAAGGTCACATGCCGCAAACTCATACCCAGCCTTTCCCGGTCCTGCACCGCCTCCAGAAAGGCCATGATCGAATCATAGTTGTCCAGGGGCTCGCCGGTGCCCATCAACACAAGTCGCTTTAGCTTCAGGCCGCGCTTCCCTAACTCGCCTTTAACCAGCAACACCTGGGCCATGATTTCGGCTGCCGAAAGGTTGCGGATGAATCCCGGCAGCCCCGAGGCGCAAAACCGGCAACCCATTTTGCAGCCAACCTGCGTAGAGATACAGGCGCCGCTGCCGATATCATAGGGCAGCAGCACTGTCTCCACGGTCTGCCCGTCCGCCAGGGCGGACAGGTATTTTCCCGTCCCGTCTGCCGAGAGCTGCTTTTTGACCAGTGGCAGCAACCCGATCTCCGCCAGGGCAGCGAGCTTGTCGCGCAGGGCTTTGGGCAAATCAGTCATCTCGCCCCAGGACTGCGCCCCCTTGTGGTACAGCCAGCCCAGGATCTGCCCGGCCCGGTAAGGCTTCTCCCCCAGCTCAACCAGGAATTGGCGCAATTCCTGCGGAGACAACGCCAGGATATTCGGTTTTTCCATCCAACAACCCCCCTCCTCCTTGCTGGCCTGGTTAGCTCCTGCCTTAACTGAACCAAGTATACCAAACCCCTGGTAAAAAACAACGCGGGCAAATAATCGCGCTAACTGCTCAAGCAAGTTCTTTGCCCTGTTCCGGGCGAAATAGCCGGGGGCACTTATTAAAAGTTTGGCATTTTTTATGGTTTGCCATCACATGATAGTACTATGAAAAAAGAAACAGGCAAACTGATAAAAAAACGGTCCGCCTTAACGGTGGCCGCGGTTTACATGGGCACCGTTGTCGGTGCCGGCTTTGCCTCGGGGCAGGAAATACTACAGTTCTTCGGCTATTTTGGCCTGTGGGGGATGGCCGGCCTCGCCCTCGCCACCTTCCTTTTCGGTTTTTTTGGCGCCAAAATCATGCTTTTAGCTTACCGGATTAAAGCAACCTCTTTCAAAGGAGTTGTCGATGCTGTCGGCGGCCGCTACCTGGGGCCCCTGATCAACTTTTTTATTACTTTCTTTCTTTTTGGCATTCTGGTGGCCATGGTAGCCGGCACCGGGGCCATTTTTCAGCAGGAATTCGGCCTGCCGCCGGCCTTTGGGCTGGCGATCATGGCCGCCCTGTCCGCCCTTACCGTCATCGCCGGGTTAAGCCGGGTTGTCGATACAATCAGTGCGGTTGTCCCTTTCTTGATCGCCGCCGTCCTGGGGGTAGGCCTCTATATCCTTCTCTCCGCCCCTGTTGATTTAAGCTGGTCATCCCCGGCCGGCGCGACGCTGCCGCACTGGCCTCTTTCCGGCCTGGCTTATGTATCCTATAATTTTACTCTCGCCGTACCCCTCCTTGCGCCCCTGGGCACCTTAACCGGGCCACAAGCGCTGCAAAAAGGGGCTTATCTTGGTGCCCTGGGACTGGGAGTATGCGCCCTGGTTATCCTGCTGGCCCTGCTTGCCGGGGCTCCCGCAGTCACCGGTTTTGAGATTCCCATGCTGGCAGTGGCCGGCAGGGCGTCTCCGCTGGTCAGGCTGGCGTACACGCTGGTGCTGGCTGCTGAAATATACACAACGGCAATCAGCAGTCTATACGGATTTATTTCCCGCCTGGCCCCGGCCGGCAGCTTCTGGTTTAAGCCCCTGACGGTGCTTGTGGCCGCAGCTTCTTTCTTTGCCGGGCGGCTGGGCTTTGCGAAGATTGTGGCCACGGTCTACCCGGCCATGGGCCTGGCCGGTTTTTTCTTTCTGGCCGCCCTGGCCTACAGCATTTTTATCCGCCGCTGGTAGCGATTTGACAGAGCGCCATCAAGCAATGTATTATTTACTTGAAAGTAAAAAACGAATTTTCAATCATTTAGCCCAAAGCCGTTAACAGGCGTGTTCAAACAAAAATTAGCCATGATACCAAATCTTGGTCCGGTTTATTTTTTTCCTGATAAATAAAATAACCAAAAGGAGGTTTTAGTTATGCCGGAAACGCTGGCCAAGCTACTGTCAAATCTGCAGGAATCCGAGGCCCTGGCCTACGTGGGAGAGGCCTTGGAGAAGGGTGTTGATCCAACCAAGCTCCTCGAAGGCGCCAAAGAAGGGATGAGCATTATTGGCCAAAAATTCGCTGACGGGGAGTATTTTATCCCCGATTTAATTTTTTCAGGGGAGATTATGAAGGGCATCGTGGCGCTCCTTGAGCCCAAGCTCAAAGAGGCGCATGGCGGCGGGGCCGGAAAGCAGGGCCGGGTCATTATCGCCACTGTCGAAGGGGATATCCACGATATAGGCAAAGACCTGGTGGTGTCCATGCTCGATGTGAACGGGTTCGAGGTATTTGACCTGGGCGTCGATGTTCCTGTTCAAACCATCGTGGACAAGATTAAAGAAACAAACGCCCCTGTGGTCGGTTTGAGCGGATTTTTAACCCTGGCCTACGACGCCATGAAAAAGACCGTTGACGCCATTGAGGCAGCCGGTCTCCGGGACAGGGTCAAGGTCATGATCGGCGGCGGCCAGGTTGACGAGAAAGTCAAGGATTACACGGGCGCAGACGCCTACGGCCTGGACGCCATGGATGCCGTTAAGCTCGCCAAACAATGGATAGGAGGTTAGAAGAATGGACAAGCAATGGGAACAGATGACTGCAGATGAAAAGCAGGAAGCCCAATTTCAGAAACTGCTTTCACCAAAAGATCCCGAGGGCAATGACGTTAAGTTCGAGAGCCCCGCAGCCGAGGCCACCTATAAGGCCAATCTGACCCGGATTAAAGACGCCATTCAGATGAAAAAAAAGCCGGACCGGGTTCCAGTCGTCATCTTCCCCAGCATGTTCCCCTATTACTTCGCGGGAATAACGCCCCGGGAAGCCATGTATGACTACGACAAATGCGTCGCGGCTTTTAAAAAATATATGCTGGAATATCAACCGGATATGCATATCGGCGCCTCCGCCCCCGGCCCCGGAAGGTTCTTTGAACTGGTGGACTATAAACTTTACGCCTGGCCGGGCCACGGGGTGGCGGACGAACACTGCTACCAGTGCATCGAAAAAGAATACATGAAGCCGGAAGAGTACGACCTTTTGCTGATGGACCCCTCTTTCTACTTCCGTAATTTCTACCTGCCGCGCGTATACGGGGCGCTGCAGGGCTTCACCATGCTGCCGCCCTTTACCGGCATCCTGGAAATGTACGGGGTCGCCTTTAACTTTATCCCCTTCGGCCTGCCCCCGGTGCAGGAAACCTTTAAAAAGCTCTTCGAAGCGGGGGCTGAAGCGCTGAAATGGGCCGGCGCCATGGGCGGCTGCGACGCCGAGCTGAGGGCAAAAGGATTCCCGAACATTCTCGGGGGATACACCAAGGCACCTTATGATGTGATCGGGGACACGCTCCGGGGCACCCGGGGGATCATGATGGATATGTACCGGCAGCCCGACAAGCTCCTGGAAGCGCTGGAGCGGCTGGTGCCGATCATGATTGCCATGGGGATCAACAGCATGAAGCAGACCGGCAACCCCCTGATTTTCATCCCGCTGCATAAGGGCGCCGACGGCTTCCTCTCCGATGCGCAGTTCCAAAAGTTCTACTGGCCCACCCTGAAGCAGGTCATCGTGGGGTTGATTGAAGGCGGCTGCATCCCCTTCATAGCCCTGGAAGGGAAATGGACCACCCGCCTGGAAGTAATCCAGGATATCCCCAGGGGCAAGACCCTGTGGATGATCGACCAGTCGGATATACAAAAAGTCAAAGCCACCCTCGGCCGCAACGCCTGCTTGGCCGGCAATGTGCCTTCTTCCCTGCTCCGGCTGGGTACGCCCCAGGAGATCAGAGACTACTGCAAGCATCTCATCGACACTGTGGCCCAGGACGGCGGCTTCATCCTTGCCAACGGCGCCTTCTTCGACGAAGCAAAACCGGAAAATGTCAAGGCCATGGTAGACTTCGGCAAGGAGTATGGCGTCTACAAGTAAATAGCCCGGCAGCGGGCTTAAATTCAGCAGCGGGGCTGTCCTTAAAGCTGCCGGACAGCCCCGCTGGCCTCCTTTATTCAATCCAATGCTTATCAACAGAACAGATAATGCGCAGCATTTCTGCCGCAATTGCAAGCTACTGCGCCGCAATTAAAAGGCGATGGCCCTTAACATGAGCCGGACGGGGCCCGCTCCTGGACAATCTGCCGAAGAACAAGCTGTTAACCCTGATAATCCCCCCTGCCCCTTTTTCTAAAGGGGGTTCATCTGTCCGGCGTGCCCCCGTTCTGAAACAGTTCCAGGTACCGCCCGTACCCCTCCTTTTCCATCTCCTCCAGGGGGATAAATTTTAGCGCCGCCGAGTTGATGCAGTAACGACGTCCGCCCGGCTGCGGGCCGTCGTCAAAAACGTGGCCCAGATGGGAACCGGAGCGCCTGGCGCGCACTTCGGTTCTGACCATGCCGTGACTGCGGTCGACCCGCTCTTCGACGGCCCCCCGCTGCAGCGGCCGGGTAAAGCTGGGCCAGCCGCAACCGGCGTCAAACTTATCCAGGGAAGAAAAGAGGGGCTCTCCGCTAACAATGTCCACGTAAATGCCCGGGCGGGCCTCGTTCCAGTATGCGTTTGCAAAGGGGGGCTCGGTTCCGCCCTCCTGCGTAACATGGTACTGCAGCGGTGTCAACTTCTTGTTCCGCCCTGGCAGATCTACTTCCCCGGACCAGTGTTGTTGCAGAAAAGCATCGCGCCCGGAGGCCCGGCGGTAAGCACGGTAGTGCTGCGCATTTTTAAGGTGAAAATCCTGGTGGTACTCTTCCGCTGGCCAGAAGGTGCAGGCGGGCAAAATCTCCGTAACAATTGGCCCGTTAAAGCGGCCGCTGGCTTCCAGGCGCCGCTTCGACGCCTCGGCCAGGGCTTTTTGCTCTTCGTTATGGTAGAAGATGGCGGTGCGGTAAGAGCTGCCCCGATCAAAAAACTGCCCCCCGGGATCGGTAGGGTCGATCTGCCGCCAGAAGATATCCAGCAGCGTCTCATAGGAGACGGATTGCGGGTCGTAGGTCACCTGCACCGCCTCGTAGTGGCCGCTCTCTCCGCTGCAGACCGATTCATAGTTCGGATTTTCAGTCCGCCCGCCGGTGTAGCCGGAAACTACCTTCACTACTCCCGGGCAATCGCTAAAGGGGGCGACCATGCACCAGAAACAACCGCCGGCAAAGGTTGCCAGTTCATAAGCCACGTTCATCTCTCCTTGCTCAGGATTGACTTTATTATATCCAAAGCAGGGCCTGCTATTAATGGGAGCCGCCCCTGAACCTTTCCCTGTCAAGGCTGTTTCTAAGCGGCGCCTGGTCACCGCAGATTATAAATACCTAACCAAATACTGCGAGCCAGTTTTTCCATAATTCCACCGGTTTCCTGCAAACCGGCGGTTATATGAAGTAATTGATTAAAGCAAGTGTGCGTTCATCTGCCGGTTAGCCTTTGCGCCTGCCCATGGGCATAGGGCAAAGCGGAGGAAGCGCCGGAAATCTGCTGAGTAATAAGCAGCAGTCAGGGGAAATTATTAATGAATACCCTGGAAAAGAGGTGGATTCTTTGCCTTTAAAGCTGGAGCAGCGGCAGAAGCAGATCGATATCCGCGAAGCGTTCAATATTTGGGACGTGTTGAACTCCAAGTACATGGCCGCAGAGCGGCTGCAAACCTGGGAGAGCCTGGTGCACGACCTGGATTTAAAGGCGCTCATCGAGAAAGCCCTGCAGTCGTTTAAAAAAAATATAGTCATACTGGAAAAGCTGGCGGAGAAGTACGCCGTCAAGACGCCCGATCGGAACCGCAGTTATTCCACGTTCACCGGCGGAAAGCAGATCATCACGGACGAATTCATCGCCCTGGATCTTTTCTTATATTACCAGGGGCATATTGAAAACCTGTCCAAGGTGCTGCGCTCCACGGTGACCAACGATAGCATACGGACAGTATTTAAAAAGATGACCTTAAAAACCATCGAGGAAACAGATCGCCTGGTTAAATATCTCAAGCTGAAAGGATGGCTCGCCACCCCCCCGCTGTACAAGCATCTGCCCAGCGATCAAGACGCAAGCATTGGTGTTCCCGCAGCGTCCAACCTGTGGGATCACCTGACTCTGCGTTACGACAATATTCGGACCACCGAGTATTTTTTAAGCGTGGCCCATGATCTTGATTTCAAGGCCATATTAAAAAACGGGCTTAAGCTATTGCAGAAGCAGGTGCAACAACTGGAAGCGGAGATGCAGCGATACGGCATCCCCATGCCCAAAAAGCCGGCCAGGGTAACGACCACCATAACCAACACCGAAATGCTGGAAGATGACTATATGTACCGGGTCCTGCTCAACGCTCTCCAGGGAGCGTCCATTTTGCATGCCCAGTCTTTCAAAGAAAGTGTTGCTTGCGATTATATTCGAGCCCTGTTCAAGCAATTTTTAAAAGACGAGCTGGACATTATTGACAATGCCCTCAAGTTCGGTAAATTGAAAGGCTGGCTTAACCCGGTGCCGCCCTTCGGCCCCTGAGGCTGCTCCTGCCCCTGGCGGCGAAGGGGCAGCCGGCGTGCCGGGGTATTCCGAGTCGGCCGGCAGCAGTGCAAGTCACTTCCGCCGAAACGGCGGGCGGTATACTTTAGAATTATGGCCGGCTGCCCTGCTCCCGCAGCCAGCGCAAGGCTTCACGAAAGTCCGCGGGCAGGGGCGCGGCCAGCTCCATGAGGTACCCGTGGCGCGGGTGGTGGAAGGCGATGCGGCGGGCGTGCAGCGCCTGGCCCCGGCTCAGCGGCGGCAGGGCAGCGGCGGCTCGTCCGTAGACAGGGTCCCCGGCGACAGGATGGCCGATAAAGGCCATGTGCACGCGCACCTGGTGGGTGCGCCCGCTTTCCAGGTTCAACTGCACCAGGCTGAAGGGCCCCAGGTGGGCCAGGACGCGGTAGCGGGTCACCGCTTCTTTCCCGCCGGGTACTACGGCCATTTTCTTGCGGTGCACGGGGTGGCGGCCGATGGGGGATTCAACGCGGCCGGAGGCCGGGTTAACGCGGCCGTGCACCAGGGCCAGGTATTCGCGGCGCAGGCGGCGCTCTTTAAGCTGCGCGGCCAGGTTTTGGTGAGCCAAATCATTTTTGGCCACGATTAATAGCCCGGTGGTATCTTTATCGAGGCGGTGCACGATGCCCGGCCGGATGAAGCCGTCGCTGGCCGAGAGATGGCCCCCCGCGAGATCGCCGCAATGGTGCAGCAGGGCGTGAACCAGGGTGCCCCGCCAGTGGCCGGGGGCTGGATGGACAACCATGCCCCGTGGCTTATTGATTACCAGGAGATCTCTGTCCTCGTAGACAATGTTTAAAGGGATCGGCTCGGGGGTCAGGCGGTAGGGCTCGGGATCCGGGGCGGTTATTGTGACCTGATCATCCAGGGCGAGGCGGTAGCTCTTCTCAAGGCAGGGGGCGCCGTTCACCCGTACCGCACCATTTTCAATCAATTTCTGGATACGGGTGCGGGAGAGGCCGGCCACCCGGCCCGCCAGGAAGGCGTCCAGGCGGTGGCCAACCTCAGAATCTTGCACGATCAGCTCTTCTTCCATTTTTATCTAACACAGGCTACTTTTTTTGTTCCACGGCCCTGGTTTTGCCGCGTTTATTCTTAGCACCCCAAAACATGGCCGCAATCATGATCGCCAGGGCAAAGAGGGTCAGCAAGAAGCTGAATAGCTGCGCCAGGGTCAAACCCAGCCAGACTACGGGTTCGTCCCGGAAAAATTCGGTGGTAAAGCGAAGTATGCCGTAAAGTGCAGCCAGGGCCAGCAGGTTATAGCCGGCAAAGGGGCGCACCTTGCGCAGCAGTTTGAGGATTAAAAAAATCAAGACCCCGCCGGCAGCAGCATAAAGCTGCACCGGGTGGCGCAGCAGATCGTCCACCAAGGCGGCGGGCATGGCCCAGGGCACATCGCTGACCTTGCCGTAGCAGCAGCCGTTTAAGAAACAGCCAATCCGGCCAAAAGCATAGCCCAGGGCCAGGTACGGCGCAAATAGATCGGCCATCTTAAAAAAGTTGATTTTGCGCCAGCGGCCCCAGAAGAACAGGGCGACAGCGCCGCCGATAAAGGCGCCGTAAAAAGAGAGCCCCTCAAAACGGGCAAAAAGGATGGTTAAAGGCCGGCTGCTGAACTGCTCCCAGTGCAAGGCGGCATAAAGCAGGCGCGCGCCGATGAGCCCGGAAATAGCTCCGACAATAAGTGCTTCGAGGGCATGGTCTGGATTGATCCCTTCCCGCGGCGCTTCGCGGTGCAGGGCCAGGGCAGCGACCAGGATGGCCAGAGAGATCATCGCCCCGTAAGAGAAAATCTGAATTCCCCCGATTTCAAACAGTATACGATGCATCAGCATCACATCTCCCGCTTTTAAAATTTGCTGCCAAGAGCGGACGACTATAATGCCCCCCATTGTCAAGACAATTTTTTAGCTTTTCTAAGTTAGGTTCTCCTTTCTTTAATTTTGTATAATTTCTACATTTATGCACTCTATTGGGAGGATGTCAAGGGCGAGCGTAAGCGAGTTCATCTTGACC
>JAKPEE010000045.1 GCA_029552125.1 Bacillota bacterium
TATGGTTTTTTTACCAATCGGGTCTGCGGGAGCATATTATTTCTATCCGTTTTCTCTCTTTTTTAGCTTCTATGCCTGGCCCTATCTTAACACCCCTTCTCCGAACGGTCAATTTACAATCACCGGCTGCAGCAGGGTAAAGGGATAGAGGGGGATATTTCGGAAGATCCAGAAAGCCAGAATCAGCCCAAAAATGGTCCATACCAGGGAGGGGTGCAGTAAAAAACGGGGAAGTGAGCGGCCGGTAAAAAGGATCTTCACCTGCGAGAACAGGAAAAGAACTGCTGCCGGCAAAAAGAGGATCATCAGCGGATTTAAGCGCCAGGCGGCATAGAGCTTGCCGCGGGCCAACTGAATCAGGGCGCTGCGGCTGCCGCAGCCCGGGCAGTAAAGCCCGGTCAGCGTCCTGAATAGGCAGGGCGGCGTTTGAATCAGCGAAGAGGTCAGAGCATAGGTCAAAAAATATAACAGCCCTCCAGCCGCCAGCGAGACCAGGAGCAGCGCTATCAGCCTATCGCTGCGGCTGGCGGCAGCCGGCGGCTGGATCATAAAGAGTTTCAAGGCAGACAAGAACCTTTCTATTTAGAAGGGAGAGCCGTTAAAGTTATATTCGAAGCTTCCTCCTTGAATAATTGCCAGGACAAGTGGTATCAGCATAACCAGGCTGTATATAAGGATTAAAACCGCGCCGGTAATCGTAGCCGCAAGGCACCATTTCTTTGCTGAAGAAGAAGCTTTTAGGGCAGCTTCGTAGTTGCCCGCGGCAAGGTGGCCGCTAACCTGCGAAGAATAGACAATGGCTACAATTCCAAAGGGAATACAGCAGAAAATGGTGGCGAGAATAGCCCACACCAGGTAATTCGGCACATCCCCGGCAATGGATGGACTCTGTTGGGGCGGCTGCTGTACCGTTTGCCGGTCAGCGTTGCCGCCAGGCACCATTTTCGAGCCTTAGATGCAGCCTCTTCAGCCGCCTCAGGGTCGCCCGATGAAAGGTGGCCCTTGGCCTGGGCCGCATAAACAATGGCCACAATGCCGAAAGGCAGGCAGCAGAAGATGGTGGCGAGAATAGCCCATACCAGGTAGTCGTCAAAATTTCCCGAATTGTTCATC
>JAKPEE010000050.1 GCA_029552125.1 Bacillota bacterium
CGAGATGGAGGTGCTCAACCTATTAGCCTCCGGTCTTGCCAACCGGGAAATTGCCGCCCGGCTTGGACTTTCCCTGAGCACGGTTAAAAGCCATGTCCAAAATATTTACGGCAAGCTCGGAGTCAACCGGCGCCTGCGGGCGGTAGCCCGGGCTAGGAAAATGGACCTGCTTCAATAAAACTGTCCATCTTACCTTCCCATCTTTGCTTGTCACCCTTTCCAAAACTGGAACTCTTTCTTTAACCGAACCGGAAAAATTTTTTCTTTTCTAGTACTTTTGGCTGATACGCTTGTAACAAATTTACGCTATCTTTTTTAAGGACCTTGCTTAAAGCCTTAATGTTGGCCGGTATAAGGAGATTTTGCTGCTGTGTGCTTCAGGGCATGATCAGCTGCATCCTTCAAGATCAGCCAAAAAATTTATGGAAGGGGTGATCCGGGGGTAGAGAAACCGTTTATTCATCAATTCTTAAATACTATTGACTTTCTAGTTTGCTAACAGGAGGAATGAAATGACTGGCACCACCAAGCGTATCTTAATAATCGGCGCGAGCTTGCTGCTGCTAGGTATAGTTCCTGCCTTTGTTTTGGCTCAGGCCTCTCCGCCCAATGATAATCTTGCCAATGCCATTGAAATATTCGGGTTGGAAGGCACAATTACCGGCAGCAACGTTGGCGCTACCATAGAAGCGGATGAGCCCATGCACGCTGGTTATGGTGACCGCGGCACGGTTTGGTATAAGTGGACCGCGCCGATCAACAGTATTGCCCGTTTTGATACTATCGGCAGCAGCTTTTTTAGCGTAGTGGCTATTTACGATGGTGGCCCCGGCATGAGCGACCTGAACTTCATAGCCGGTAATCTTTCCGGCCGATGGAACCCTACTTATAGTGTGTATAACGGGGTTTTAGATTCTATAGAGGTTTATAAGGGCGTCACCTACTATATCGTTGTTAGCAGCTGTTACCATGATTCGTACGGAAATGTTGTCCTGAACTGGAAGGCTCGACAGGTAACGCCGGAGGTTTACGAGTGGCCTACGGCAACGGCGATTACTTACGGGGAGGCGCTTTCAGCGTCGACGCTTACCGGCGGCTCAGCTTCCGTGGAGGGAACCTTTGAATTTATCGATCCCAGTTATGTTCCCCTGGCCGCAGGCAGCAGCTTTGTGGGGGTAAAATTTGTTCCCGCGGATCAGGAGTCTTATGAAACCATATACGGCATTGTAACGGTTCCAGTTGACAAAGCCACGTTGACCATCACCGCCGATGACAAGAGCAAGACCTACGGCGACAACGATCCCGTTTTCACGGCGAGTTATGATGGCCTTAAGCTGGGCGATACGCCTGCCGTGGTGAGCGGGCTTGACTTCAGCCGCGAAGAGGGCGAGGACGTGGGGCAGTACAGCATCACCCCCTCGGGAGCGACGGCGGACAACTATACCATCACCTTCAAAAGCGGCACGCTGACGATCAACCCTGCTCCGTTGACCATCACCGCCGATGACAAGAGCAAGACCTACGGCGACGATGATCCGGCCTTCACGGTGAGCTATGAAGGCTTCAGACGCGGTGACACGGCCAGCGTGGTAAGCGGCCTGACCTTCAGCCG
>JAKPEE010000063.1 GCA_029552125.1 Bacillota bacterium
TGCCCTCTCTTTTAACTGCCTGGTAGCTCCTTTGCAGCAGCTCCAGCTCTTTTTCCCGCCCGTATAATTTTAAAGGCAGCTGCATAATCGCAGGTATATCGTGCCGGCCAAGAGGGAAGCGGCGGATCTGCCCTGCCCGGCGCCATTCCCGCCGGCAGCGGTTGAGGTCCGCCATCAAAGCCCTCGCGCTCTGGTAGCGTTCCGCAGCATTTTTGGCCAGGAGCTTCTGAACCACGTCCGCCAGCGGAGGCGGCACTGAAGGCCTGAGCCTCTGCAGCGAAGGCGGCTTTTTGGCCAGATGGGCATGAATAAGGCGAGAAAAATCGGTTTCCGGAAAGGGGAGCCTTCCGGTAAGGAGTTGGAAGAAGATTACCCCCAGTGAATAGAAATCCGTGCGATAATCGGCTTCCCGATCCAGCAGCCCCGTCTGCTCCGGCGACATGTAGGCCGGGTCGTTATCAGCCGGCGGCGGATTCGGCGCGGCGCCTTCACCGCAAACCGGCGCGGCGGCGCAAAAACCGGTATAGAATACTTCATGCGTTAGGGGATCGATAAATATGTTTGCCGGGTTTACATTTTTATGAGCTATATTATGGCGGTGCAGGGCGCCGGTGGCAGCCGTCAGGCGCCGGGCGATTAACAGGAATTGATCGATGGCCAGGCTGCGGCCGCGCATATACTGCTGCAGGAGCACGCCACCCCGGTCTTCCATGACCAGAACGGGGGTGTCACCGCAATATTCCAGCTTCAATGGGCGGCAAATGCAGGGCAAGTCTAAATTGCCGGCAACAGCCAGTTCGTGAGAGCAGCGGGCAGCCGCCATCCCGGTATCGCCGCATTGATCTATCTTTAATAAAACTTTTTTCCCATCCGAAGTAGAAAAGGCCCGGTATAACTCCACTCCTTGTTCTGCAAAAACCGTTTCCAGCAAGGCATAGTACGGTATGCTGATCATTTTTTTCTCCTGAGGCCATCATGAATCCGGCTGAGATTGCCAGACTATTGAGTATTAATGATTCGACAAAATTTGCTTGATTCCTGCCATAATTACCTGAATCAGGAACAGCTTTATAGCGTAATTCGGATTTTTCTCGCGCAGAGTCAGGCAAAGTCCACATTATGCACTATACACGCAGGGGCCGATCTGGGATAGATTTAAGCCGCCCGGGGTGCAATTTGGGAGATTTATTTTTTAAAATTAAATTAATTCGGGCAGGAAAAAAACGCTTTATGACGAAATATTGTAGCACGAATTATAATATTAGTAATACTGGCGGAGTAGATGGGGACATATCATGGCCATGAAGATGATTGAAGGAAAGAATATCTCCCATTCCTACGAATTTGAGGGCAGTGTGAACCTTTCTCTGGAAGGGGTCAGCATCACGGTGCAAAAAGGCGAGCTGGTGGCCATACTGGGCCATAACGGCAGCGGC
>JAKPEE010000064.1 GCA_029552125.1 Bacillota bacterium
TGCCCTCTCTTTTAACTGCCTGGTAGCTCCTTTGCAGCAGCTCCAGCTCTTTTTCCCGCCCGTATAATTTTAAAGGCAGCTGCATAATCGCAGGTATATCGTGCCGGCCAAGAGGGAAGCGGCGGATCTGCCCTGCCCGGCTCCATTCCCGCCGGCATCGGTTAAGGTCCGCTATCAGAGCCCGGGCGCTCTGGTAGCGCTCCGCCGCATTTTTAGCCAGGAGCTTATGAACTATCTCCGACAGCGGAGGCGGCACTGAAGGCCTGAGCCTTTGCAGCGAAGGCGGTTTTTTAGCCAGGTGGGCATGAATAAGACAAGTGAAATCTGTTTCCGGAAAGGGAAGCCGTCCGGAAAGCAGTTGGAAAAAGATTACCCCCAGCGAGTAGAAATCTGTGCGATAGTCGGCCTCCCGCCCCAGCAGCCCTGTCTGCTCCGGCGACATGTAGGCGGGGTCGTTTTCAGCCGGCGGCGGATTCGGCGCAACGCCCTCACCGCAAACCGGCGCGGCGGCGCAAAAACCGGTATAGAATACTTCATGAGTACGGTGATCAATAAATATGTTTGCCGGGTTTACATTTCTATGCGCTAGGTTATGGCGGTGCAGATCGCCCATAGCAGCCGCCAGGCGCCGGGCGATTGACAGGAATTGTTCAATGCTCAGGCTGCGGCCGCACATATACTGCTTCAGGAGAAGCCCCCCGCGGTCTTCCATGACCAGAACGGGGGTATCACCGCAATATTCCAGCTTTAAGGGCCGGCAAATAGCGGGCAAGTATAAATTGCCGGCAACAGCCAGCTCGTAAGAACAGCGAGCAGCCGCCATCCCCTTATCGCCGTATTGATCTATCTTCAGCAAAACTTTTTTACCATCCGAAAGAGAAAGGGCTCGGCATAACTTTACTTTTTGACCTGTAAAAACCGTTTCTAGCAAATCATAGCCCGGTATGCAGATCATCTTATGGCTCCTGATTCAGCAAAATAGTGGGACAAAGTCTATATTGAATAGGTCTGCTTCCTATAATATAAGTTCTGCGACATCTCCATAATTCCTCTATCCTGCACTACAGAGCGGCAGGAGAGACGGTTTCCACTCCGGCAAGCCCTTCACTGAAGCTCCTCCCATGATGAACAGTTTCTCCATCTGAAGCCGGTTGCCGTCTCAGCCATTAAGATTCATTTATTTATAATTAAATATAATTCCGGCAGGAAAAAGATCTCTTTATGACGAAATATTGTAGCACGAATTATAATATTAGTAATACTGGCGGAGTAGATGGGGACATATTATGGCCATGAAGATGATTGAAGGAAAGAATATCTCCCATTCCTACGAATTTGAGGGCAGTGTGAACCTTTCTCTGGAAGGGGTCAGCATCACGGTGCAAAAAGGCGAGCTGGTGGCCATACTGGGCCATAACGGCAGCGGC
>JAKPEE010000073.1 GCA_029552125.1 Bacillota bacterium
GGGAAAACCTTGAGCGGATCCATATTGGCGAGTTTAAAAGTCCCAAGGGTTTTGTTTGTCAAAGAACAGAGCTTACGAATAAGCAAATCAGCTACTTTAAGGCGCTGAAACTGGAGCAACCACCGCGGTTCTTCAAAATTACCACCGATCATTCTTAAGGTTACGGCTGTAGTTACACGCCTGTTTTGACCGGGTGCCCGGCAAGTCCGGTGTGGTAAGAGTTTCAGCTTTTCTTTTATCTACTAACTGTCGAAGGCCAGGAGATCAGCAGGCTGGAATCAGTGACCATCGATACGGGTGGATATACATTCGAGACCAAGTTCGGGTATATCCCCGGGTTGAACGACGCCACCACCACACAGATCGCTTCCATCAACAACGACGGCGAGGAGATTAGTTACACTTACGATGCCAACTGGAACATCGAGACGATTACCGGGGGCGGACTGGAAAACCGCTACTACTACGACGAGCTAAACCAACTGGTGCGGGAAGACAATGCTGTTCTGGGCAAAACGATCCCATATGCATACGACGGAGGGGACAACATCCTCCTCAAGGAGGAGTATGCATACACCACCGAGGAGCCCCAAACACCGATCCGGAGCATTGTTTACGTCTACGACGAGATCTGGAAAGACAAGCTTGTCAGCTACGACGGCAGCACCATCACCTACGACGAGATCGGCAACCCTTTAAACGACGGTACCTACACCTACACCTGGACCCAGGGGCGGCGTCTGGCCTCAATAAGCGGGGACGGGTTGGAAATGGCTTTTAAGTATAACGATGCCGGCATCCGGACCCAGAAGACGGTAAACGGTGTCACCACCGACTACCATTTAGTCGGTGACCGGGTCACCTTCGAAACCAATGGTACAGATGTGACATTGGGGACGGGGCAATTTTGTCACATTCTCCCGGCAGGAACTGAACCTGATCGGGACAACTGGAAACCAACAGACAAACGGCTCCGCTTTACGAGACATAGATTTTTCGGACGGCCAATACTTATGGCTGAAGCAAGTTCTAACAACAACCAGCCCCGGCTTTACCCCGCGGCTCCATGAACTATCGGTGAGCGTTGGTACAACGCCTCGGGCAACCTGGGCTACTACGAGATTTGGTCAACGAGGTCAACGGATCCAGGAAGCAAACCATGAAATGCCCCTGCACTAGCGCGTCCTATTGCGCCCTTATCATAAGGACAGGCTTTAAAAATAATGAACTCATTGAACAATTTAGCTAAAAAAATCCTTATATAATGCACCTCTCTGAACAAAAAACCCTACTAGCAAAGGATTTGTGGGGTTTTTTTATTTGCCAGAAAAATTGTTGGGCATCAAAATTCTGTTTTCAGCATCAACATATGGTGAGGCCGAAAATAAATTCATGGTTCGATGGACAGGTAGTTGCACGAATTTAAAGAATTTTATTGTAACGTTTGGCGGCCTCCCGGCGAATGATTTAAAAATATCCGGGAAGATATATTATCTTTCTGCCTTTGTCATAATGTCTACAACTAAAGCGAGGAGGTGGGCGCGATGGAAGTGCTTTATCGAAAAGACGGCCCCGTGGTCACCATCACCATCAACCGCCCGGAGGCTAAAAATGCTTTGAATGAACAGGTGCGCGCGGCGCTCTACGAAGCCCTGTGCCGGGCCAGGGATGATGCCGCGGTGCGCGGTGTGATCATTACCGGGGGGACGGAGGTTTTTTCCGCCGGCGCCGACATCGGGGCCATGGCCGGCGCTTCGGCCGTGCAGATGCTTTACCGCCAGGGCCTGCAGCGCATTGTGCACCTGATCGAATCCATGCCCAAGCCGGTTATCGCCGCCATTAGCGGCTACGCCCTGGGCGGCGGCTGTGAACTGGCGCTGGGCTGCGATGTGCGCATCGCTTCGGATACGGCTGTCCTGGGGCAGCCGGAAATCCGTATCGGCATTATCCCCGGCGGCGGGGGGACGCAGCGGCTGGCCCGCCTGGTCGGGGCCGGGCGGGCTAAAGATCTGATTTTTTCCGGCCGCATGATTGATGCCGCGGAAGCATACCGCATCGGTCTGGTCGAGGCGGTCGTTCCCATGGAGCAGCTTTTTACTGAAGCGGAAAAAAGGATGCACAGCTATATCCGCCACGGGGCGGTGGCCCTGGGGGTGGCCAAAATGGCCGTCAATACAGGCCTGGACTTGGGTAAGCAGGCCGGGGATCTGCTGGAATATTTATGCTTCGCCCTGCTGTTTGCCACGGAAGACCAGAAGGAGGGGATGCGGGCTTTCTTGGAAAAGCGCAAACCCGACTTCCGGGGCCGGTAAGCAAACTTTTCACCCGGTATCATATCAGCCCTGCGCCGGTGCCGTGTCAAATCCGGAATCCAGATTATAAATTTATGTGCGGGTCGTACTTGTCAATATCGTACCTCTTAACAGGAAAAGCTAAGCAGGTGAAGAAATATATCCATTAATATTAATTTCCGGATTGAATACATGGGGGTTGAAGCAGATGAACAAATACCGTCGTTACCAGGAAGAAGTGCTGGCCTGCAGTCAAAAGCTTTCGGCGAACGGGTATTTCGGCCCGGCTTCGGGTACCGGGGGCAATGTATCCGTGCTCGTTGAAGGCGAGGAAACTATAGCCATTACCCCTTCGGGAATAGTTTACAGCCAACTGACCCCTGAGGATATCTGTGTGGTCCGCTTTGACGGCTCCATGGTTGCAGGAGAGCATTCCCCCTCCATTGAAACCAGGATGCACCTGGCCGTTTACCGCAACCGCCCCGATGTCAATGCGGTCATCCACACCCACCAGCCCTATGCCAGTGTCTTTGCCTTAATCAACCGGCCCATCCCGGCGCTGTTTGACGAAGTGGTGTTGAAAATCGGGCCGGTGGTAGAGGTCATACCCTATGCCATTTCAGGCAGCTCCGAGCTGGAAGAAAACGTGGCTTCCCGGCTGGAAAACCGCTGCAATTGCTACATTATCCAGAACCATGGCGCCATCGCCCTGGGCACTTCCCTGGAGGCGGCCTTCAACCACGCGGCGCTGCTGGAGAAAGTGGCCCAGGCCTATTACCGCGCCCTGGCTACGGGGCAGGAGATCACCACGCTGCCCGATCCCGCCATCTACATCATGACAGAAATAATGAAAAGCGAGCAGCAAAAAGAGATTGAACGTAAAGAGGGGCGGCAGTAGGAGAGCCGGGGGAGAGCCGGGGGACGGAGTTGCTGGCCTTCTTGAAAGGCCTGGCCGGCCGGGCCGGCAACTCCGTCCCCCCGTTAACATAGCAACTTAGAATGGGGAGATTGCCTTGGGTGCGTTTACTGAATTGCAGGCAGCCCTGGCGGCTAACAAAACAGTGCTTTTCCTGACCGTGCTGGAGGCGGAAGACGGGCCGGCCCGAAGCGGGGACAGGCTGATCGCGGTGGAGGGACGGCCGGTGTGGAGCAGCCTTGAACCCCAGGTAACGGAGCAGTTGATGTCTGCAGCCCTTGCAGATGCTGCTGCCATAAAAAGCGGCCCTAGGACGGTGCAGCTTGAAAGTGGTGAAAAGCTGCTCTGTTTTCTGCAGTTGTTTAATCCGCCGCCGCGGCTGATCATCCTGGGCGGAGGCCATGTCGGCGCCGCATTATCACGCATGGCCGCCCTTTTAGACTATGAAATCGTGGTCATTGACGACCGCCCTTCCTTCGCCTCGCCTGAAAGGCACCCCGGCGCCCACCGCCTCATCTGCAACGATTTTGTCAAGGCCCTGGCAGAGCTAAGGCCCACTTCGTCCGACTACATTGTTATCGTTACCCGGGGGCACCGCCACGACCGTATCTGCCTGGAGCAGGCCCTGGAGCGGCCGGCCGCCTATATTGGCATGATCGGCAGCCGCAAGCGGGTGCGCGAGATGCTGGAGGATCTGGCCCGGAGCGGCTTTGACCGGGAAAAGCTGGCCGCGGTGCATGCGCCCATCGGCCTGGATATCGGCGCCGTCACTGAAGGGGAGATTGCCCTGAGCATTCTCGCGGAGATAACGGCGGTGCGGCGCAGCGGCAGCGGCCAAGAGCCCATCCAGGAAGAGGTGCTGGCAGAGCTGGCGGCGCTGGAGCAGCAGGGCGGACGAGCCGTGCTCGCCACGATTGTTAGCGCCCTCGGCTCCACCCCCCGCAGTGCGGGCACGCGGATGCTGGTCTACCCGGACGGGCGCATCAGCGGTACCGTGGGCGGCGGCTGCGGTGAAGCGGCGGTGCGGCGGGAAGCGCTGCTGGTCATGGAAGCCGCCCGGCCGCGCCTTTTAAACCTCGATCTGACCGCAGACACCGCCGCAGAAGAAGGCATGGCCTGCGGCGGGCGGATGAAGGTTTTTTTAGAGCCGCTGGCTTATTCCTGAACCCCGCCGCCTCCCTGGCTGCTTGCAATATGGTAAAAGCGCGCGGATCATATCTATAAAGGATGGGGCTGCCCCCTAAGGGACAGCCCCTTTTAAATCTCCCCCGGCCCCCCTTTTCCAAAGGGGGGAGTTTAGGTTAGTATCCCCGCCACAGTTCATAACCATATGCATCCCCCTCAGTATTTGCCTAGGGCAATGTACAAAATCAGCCTGGTGGCAGAAATTGTTTGAAGGATTTGTATGCAATGTGTAGGATTCGTATATAAAGAGGGCGTTACCCCCCTTGTTTAGTGCATTAGGGGGTGCCGTTTATGTATGGCATATAAATTGCAGCATTGAAAAGCAGGTGAGATGATGAAAAACAAGTTGAAAGATCTAATCTCCCAGGAAGATCCACGCCGTCCTTTCACAGATCAGGAGCTGGCCGCAGCGCTGGCGACGACGCGTGAAGAGGTTACTCTGCTGCGCAATGAAGCCGGTATTCCCAATTCACGGGAGCGGCTAAGAATGCATTTGCGCTCAGTGATTAGCGAATTGCTTAAGAAGCGGGATGAATATTCAATTCGCGCTCTCACCGGAGAACTGAAAGCCCGGGGATATAAACTTTCCCGCCACGTGGTTAAAGATCTGGTAAGTGAACTGGCGGAAAGCGGAGAAGCAGCCGCAGCGGGACCTATCTTTAGGCCGGCCGAGGGCCGTTCTGATCATGAACAGGAATCCGGGGCCTTTACCAATCTCATCGGCTGGCAGGGGAGCCTGCGCACGCAGATCCAGCAGGCCAAAGCGGCGGTGGTCTATCCTCCCAAGGGGCTGCACACTTTGATTCTGGGCGAAAGCGGTGTGGGCAAAAGCGAACTGGCTGAAGCGATGTACCGCTATTCAATCGAAGTGGGGCAGAGAAAAAAGGGGTCGCCTTTTGTAGTTTTTAACTGTGCTGATTATGCCGAGAATCCGCAGTTGCTAATCTCGCAGCTCTTCGGGCATATCCGGGGTGCCTTTACCGGGGCCGCTGAAGATAAAACGGGCCTCGTGCAAAAAGCAGACGGGGGGATTCTATTTCTCGACGAGGTGCACCGGCTCCCTCCAGAGGGGCAGGAAATTCTCTACGCGATTATTGATCGCGGGGTTTACCGGCGCCTGGGTGAAACTGAAAACCAGCATTATGTTAACCTCATGCTTATTGCTGCAACCAGTGAAAAGCTGGAATCAAGCCTGATTTTACCATTCCGGCGCCGCATTCCCATGGTTATCGAAATACCTCCGCTTAACAGCAGGCCCCTGACCGAAAGGGTGGAGCTGGTCCATCATTTTTTCAAACATGAAGCGAGCCGTATCGGCAAAAAAATTGTTGTCCGCAGCAACGTGATCAAAGCTCTCCTGTCCGGTGATAAACCGGGGAACGTGGGCCAGTTAAAGAGTGATATCCAGGTAGCCTGTGCCCGGGGCTTCCTGAGTCATTTTACCCTTCCCACAGAGGATGAGGTAGTCGTTACTGTGAACGAACTGAGCACCAGTTCGAAAGGATCACTCATCCAGGACAAAGAAACTCGGGAGCTGGACACGTTGATCACACAGGATGCTGTTTTTTACCCGCGCGACCTTGATTCGGAAAAAGGTGCTATCCTGGCCGAAAATATCTATACCCTCCCTACGCAGATATACGAATATATCGAGCAGGAGGTAAACCGCTGCCGCCGGGAGGGTTTAAGCCTGGAGGAGACTAACCAGCGGGTTTCAATAGAACTGGAAAAAGAATTTAACCACTTCATCGCGCATACCAGGAAGATCAAGCATGCTTTAACCAAACAAGATTTGGAGAGAATAATCGGCCCTGAGATCACCGAAACGGTCTCACAGATGGTGGATATTGCCCAGAGCGAGCTTGTTCTTAATGATAGTGATCAGCTATTTTTCTACCTGGCGATTCACTTGAATACTACCTTAAAGCGCATTCTCAGCGGCAAGCCTATCTACAATCCCCGCCTGGAGCAAATCAAAAAAGAACACCAGCGTGAATACCTCACGGCACTTAAAATGAGCCATATCGTCAAAAGAAATTACCGGATTACCCTTCCGGAAGAAGAAATCGGATTTATCGCTTTGTATTTATCCGCCTTCCTCTCCAATAATGTCCATGATGAGGGCAATATAGCCGTTGTAGTGCTTACACACGGCCGGGCCGCCACGGAGATGGTCAGGGTAGTCAATACCATGCTCAAGGTGAATCATGCTCATGGGCTCGACATGGAGCTAACGGAAAGCCCGGATCACTTTTTGCAGCGCGTAATAACCCTCTGCAAGCAAGTTCACAAAGGGAAGGGGATCTTGCTCCTGGTAGATATAGGATCCCTGCTTACTTTCAGTGAAATAATCGAGCGCCAGCTAGGGATAAAGGTCCGGGCGGTAGACCGGGTTGACCTGGTCATGATCCTGGAGGCAACTCGCTGGGCTATCTTTTCCAGGGCTACCCTCGATGAAATAGCCGTGGCCCTCACTCAGTCGAAGAAAGTGTCTTTTGCGGCGCTGGAGCGCTCTTCAAAGGAAGCGGTTGTTCTGGCTGTCTGCCTATCGGGTTACGGCGTTTCTGAAAAGATTAAAGATTACCTTGAACCACGGCTAAAAGAATTTAATGTGGCAGTTAAAACAGCGGGACTGATGGATGGAGAGGAGTTGCTGCAAAAGGTTGAGCGGTGGCGGCAGAAGCAGCGGGTTATAGCCGCTGTCGGGACAATTGATCCCGAGATTTACGGCCTGCCCTTCATCCCCTTTTATGATGTGATTAACGGCGAAGGGATGGAACATCTGAAACTGCTGCTTGGGCGCGGCGAAATGCTGGCGCTTAACAGCGAAAAGATCACCGGGCCTGAAGTGATTGCGGTTAAGCAGCAATGGCCTGATCGGGCTACCGTTATCCGGGAGCTGGGACGCAAACTGATGCAGCAGGGTTATGTCAAGCCCGGTTTTATTGAAAGCGTTTTTGAACGGGAAGAGATGGGGCCGACCTGTTTACAGGGAGGGCTGGCCATTCCCCACGCCGATCCCCAGTATGTCAATAAGGCGGGGGTGGCCGTGGCTACCCTGGTTGAACCTGTAGAGTGGTGGGGGCTGCAGGTTGACCTTGTCTTTTTACTGGCCCTGCGCGTATCCGACCGGCAGCTATTTGCATCACTTTTGAAAGTAATCAACGATGAGAGTAAAATCCAGAAAATCCGTTCGGCTGATTCGGCCCGGGAAATTGAGGAGGAGATCAATCTTGCCATCAACCAGCCCTACCAATCAGGAACAGTTTGGTCTAACTGAAGATTTAATTTTAGTGGGCGAAAAAGCAACCTCAAAAGAAGAGGTGCTAAATAAACTTGCCAGGCTGCTGGGCAAATACGGTTATGTTAAAGAGAGCTTTTTGCAGGCACTGCTTGAACGTGAAAAGTCTTATCCCACAGGCCTTCAGACCAGCGTAACCGGTGTTGCCATTCCTCATACCGATACCGGGCATGTAATTAAGCCGGCGTTGGCCATAGCTACCCTGGAGGCACCCGTTTTCTTTCAAGCGATGGATAACCCTCAAAATAAGATCCCGGTGGAGTTAATCATCGTCATGGCCATAAAAGATTCAGCTATGCAGCTCAAATCGCTGCAAAAGATCATGCAAATCCTGCAGGACGAGAATATCCTGACCAAAATCCGGCAAGCCCGAGAAGCTAAAGAGATATTGCTATTGATGCAGCAGCACTTTGCCCTGGATGAATGAAGGATGGTGTTGCCCCTGCCTGGAGAGTAAACGATAAAAAAACAATGATAAGCCAGGTCGACAGAGTGCGGATAGCCGTTAAGGTTACATTGTTTGTCTTTGTTTTTCATCTATACCAGCTTACGATGGAGGGCCGTCATGGTAGTAACAAGAGAAGCAGTGATTATCAATAAAACAGGCCTGCATGCCCGGCCGGCGGCGATTTTTGTTCAGAGAGCAAATCAGTTTGAGTCGGCGATCAAGATTGTCTGCAACGGCAAAGAGATTAACGCCAAGAGCATGATTGGGGTGTTAAGCCTGGGTGCCGGCCGGGGCAGCAGGGTCACGATTCAAGCCGAGGGCGAAGATGCAGAAGCGGCAGCAGCCGAGCTGGTCAGGGTTATTGAAGAAGAGCTGCCGAAAGAAGATTTAAAGGAGTAAAAAAAGATGGAGATAATTCACGCTACCGGGACATCGCCGGGTATCGCCATCGGCCCGGTTTACCTTCAGGAGCAGCAGAAATCGGAGGTCAGCATGACGCGGATACCGGATGAAATGGTGGAGGCGGAACTGGCTGCTCTGGAGCGGGCCCTGTCCGGAGTACGGCAGGAAATGGCCGATTTGATTACCCAAACTGCCGCAAAGGTTGGCGCCAAGGAAGCGGAGATCTTCCGGGCGCAGATGATGCTGCTCGACGATCCCGAGCTTATCCCGCCGGTACGGGAGTTAATAAAAAACGAGAAGATCAGCGCCGCCGCCGCAGTCGTCCAGGTCATCCGGAAGCATGAGTCTATTTTTACCGGAATTAAAGACGAGTATATCCGGGCCCGGATTGCCGATCTGCATGATATCGGCGCGCAGATTATCAGGCTGTTAAACGGCGGCCAGCGGCCGAGGCCGCACTTCGAGCAGCCGGTCATAATCTTTGCCCATGACTTAAGCCCCTCCGAAACGGCCCTCTTTGATCCGGCCATGATTCTGGCTTTTGTCACGGCGGCGGGATCGCGGACTTCGCATACTTCAATCATGGCGCGCTCTCTTGGCATCCCCGCCGTGGCCGGCGCGGGAGAAGAGATGCTGGCCAGGGTAAAAACAGGAGACCTGGTCATTGTTGACGGGAATGAAGGGGTAGTTATTCTCCGTCCTTCGCCGGAGATCTTGGCTTCATACCGGGAGCGTCAGGAGCAGGAGAAAAAAAGGCGGGAACGGCTGGCGGCTTACCGGGCTCTTCTCGCGGCTACCCGGGACGGGCACAGGGTTGTAGTGGCAGGCAATATGGGCTGCCGGAGCGACCTTGAGCGGCTGCTGGAGCATGGCGCCGAGGGGATCGGCCTTTTCCGCACGGAGTTTCTCTACATGGAAAAAGAGCAGCCTCCCTCGGAAGAGGAGCAACTGGCGGTTTATGCAGAGGTTGTCCGGAAGATGAATGGGCGGCCGGTAATCATCAGGACGCTGGATGTGGGCGGAGACAAGGAGATCCCCTATCTAAACCTACCTCCTGAACAGAACCCTTTCCTGGGATACAGGGCCGTGCGGTTTTATTTTGAGCGCCCGGAGATCTACAAGCCCCAGTTGAGAGCGATCCTGCGGGCTTCCTGCAGCGGCCCTCTCAAGATCATGTTTCCCATGATCTCTTCGCTTGAAGAGGCCAGAAGGGGCCGCGCGATTATTGAAGCGGTTAAGAAAGAGCTTTTGGAAGAGGGGCACAGCATTGCCGGAACTATAGAGATAGGAGTAATGATTGAAATACCCTCTGCCGCCCTCATAGCCGGTGCGCTTGCTCAAGAGGTCGATTTTTTCAGCATCGGCACCAATGACCTGGTCCAGTATACTTTAGCTGCAGACAGGACCAACGAAAAGGTGGCCTGCCTGGCCAGCCATTACCACCCCGCCGTTCTCAAGCTCATCGACATGACGGCAAAAGCCGCTCATGCAAAAGGGATTCCTGTTGGGGTTTGCGGTGAAGCCGCTGCGGACAGTATATTCATCCCCTTTTTGATCGGAGTGGGTATTGACGAACTCAGCGTTGCCGCCGGCTCGGTCCTATTGACCAAAGAGGTTGTCGGAAAATGCAGCAAAGAAGACGCGGCCGGGCTGGCGGCCAAACTGCTTCATTTGAAAAGTGCTGTTGAGGTGAAAAAAGCCTTAACTGCATACTGGCAAAGGTAACCAGGTCCTAAATAGATTGATTTGCTTAAAGGAGATGTTAAAGGTGGATCGTAAAAAGAAGATTTTATTTGTCTGCGGCACAGGTGGCATAACGTCAGCGATTGCAGAACAGGAGGTGTTAAAAGCATGTAAAGATGAAGGAATTGATGTTCTATCCATTAGGTGTGTTCCAACGGAGGTTGCGAACCGGGCCAGAGATGTTGATATTATCGTCTCAACCACAGCATTGGGCTCTGGTTATCCAGTTCCAGTAGTAAGCGGTTTGGGTCTTATTACCGGCGTGAATAAAGAAGAGACGTTGAAGCAAATTGTCAAGCTGCTGAAAAATATGGAATAGGAGGAATCATTATGTCTTGGTTAATGAACGCGATTAACTTTATTATGGACGCAGGTCCTGCTGTCTTTATGCCGTTAATTATCTTGCTTTTAGGGGTAGCGTTTGGCCAAAGATTTGGCAAAGCATTGCGCGGGGGCATTACTGTCGGTGTTGCCTTTATCGGGATCGGGCTTGTTATTGATCTGCTGGCAGCATCAATCATGGTCATAGTCAACCAGATGGTTGAAGTCTATGGTTTTAGCCTTACCGCCATAGACGTCGGCTGGCCAATTGCATCCACCATTGCCTGGGGCAGCGGTGTGGTGGTTCCTTTTATCATCGTGGCCATTTTCTTGCTCAATATCCTTCTTCTTGCCCTCAGGTGGACAAAGACCTTAATGGTTGACATTTGGAACTACTGGCAGCCGCTATTTTTGGGTGGAGTCGTCTATATGATGACAGGAAGCATCTGGTATTCAGTTTTGGGTGCCTGTGTAGCCATGGCCATAATGTGGAAAATTGCTGACTTCTCCCAGCCGTATATCAGGAATTTTTACGGCATGGAAGGAATCTCGATTCCTCATATTGAGACCGGGGGATGGGCGTTAATTGGTATTCCTCTCAATAAGCTGATTGACCGGATTCCGGTAATTAATAAAATTAACTGGTCACCGGAAGTAATCCAAAAAAGACTGGGTGTTTTCGGTGAACCTACCGTTCTCGGCTTAATTATCGGAGCTTTGCTGGCGATAATTGCACGCGCGGACGCTTTGACCGTTCTCAATACTGGAATCAGTACCGCCGCGGCCATGTTTTTACTGCCCCGCATTATCGGCATCCTGATGGAAGGTCTATTGCCCCTGTCGGAGGCGGCGGGCGAATTCATGAAAAGAAGATTTAAGGATCGCGAAGTGTATATCGGTCTCGACTCAGCGGTAATTTTGGGGCACCCGTCGATTATCGCCACAGCTTTGCTGCTGGTGCCTACAATTTTGATTTTGGCCATAATTTTACCGGGGAACAAGACGCTGCCGCTGGCAGAACTGGGTGGATTGGTATTCTTTGTGGTCTGGGCGGTTATACCATCGAATGGCAACATTTTCCGCGGCTGGTTGATTGGGACCCTATTTATGATCCCAATTCTTTACATTGCTTCGGATTATGCGCCGGCGATGACCGCTTTAGGGCAGCAGGTCGGTTTTGAATTCCCCGAAGGGGCAAGTGTAATTACCTGTCTCTCTATTGGTTCACAGTGGTTAACCTGGGTTATATACAAGATCCAGATGTTTTTATTTGGGCTGTTTTGATAGCCTTTTCATATAGGGTTAAGCAGCCATTTCTGATCACAAAGCAGTACACCCTCCCGTATCACAAAAATGGTACGGGAGGGAATCTAAATCAAGGATGTGGTTGGCATGCGCGCCGCGGTTTGGTATGGACCTGGAAAACTGGAAATTCAGCAAATTGAAGAGCCTGCTTGCGGCCGGAATGATCTCATGTTGCAAGTGTTGCGGTGCAACATTTGCGGTTCAGATTTACGGACGTATTTATCCGGATCATCCAGCATTAAACCGGGGACAGTTTTAGGCCACGAATTTATCGGCCGGGTGCTCCGGGCCCCTGATTGGAGTGGGTTTAGCGCGGGACATTTGGTTACCGCCGCTCAAGATATCCCTTGTGAGCATTGCTGGTATTGTCTCCATGACATGGAACATCTATGCGAGAACAAATTGGAATTTGGCAAACATTTTCAGGGTGCATTTGCCGAATATATGGTTATACCGGAAATTGCATTGAGAAAAGGATGGGTAAAGCGCGTACCGGAAACAATGACCGAAAATCAGGCCACCCTGATTGAACCGGTATCATCGTGCGTGCATACACAATCTATTGTGTCTTTTAAACCATCCGAAAATGTACTGATTATTGGCGGGGGGCCAATCGGGTGCATTCACGGTGAACTGGTAAAACATGCCGGGGCGGAGGCCATAGTTTTGGCTGATTTGTCGGAAGCAAGGCTTGAGTCGGCCAAAAGATTTGGCTTTACCAGCTATGTCAATGCAAGTTCTGTTAAATTAATTGATTATGTCAGAGAGAATTTTCCCCAGGGAATGGACAAGGTTATATCCGCAAACCCGTCACCAGATGCTTTAGCTGAAGCAATCCAGTTGGTGCGCAAAAGAGGCATCGTAGTAGCTTTTGGCGGATTGCCCAAGGATAACTTTACTGTCCAGGCTGATGGCAACAAAATCCATTATGATGAAATTACGCTTACAGGTTCGTACGCTTACAGCAGAAAAGAAAACGATCTTGCCTTTGAATATGTATCTGCCGGTGTTATATCTGCCGACCAGTATATTACATCGGTTTATCCTTTGGAAGAAATTGTAGAAGGAATGAAAGCAGCACAAAGGGCAGAAGGTTTGAAAGTTCAAATAAAAATCAGCTAGACATGGAGGGAATGCATCAGTGTTATTAAAAGAGCTCAGAGAGGAAATAGTTGAAACCGGTATTAAAATATTGCGGACCGGGCTGGTGACTGTCACCTGGGGAAATATAAGCGCCAGAGATTCTGAAACCGGTTATATTGCCATTACCCCCAGCGCACTTGAATATGACAAAATTACGCCTTCGGATATCGTTGTTCTTGATGCTGAAGGTAATGTTATTGACGGCAAGCGCAAGCCATCCTCCGAGACCCCCATGCACCTGTATATTTATTCCCAAAGGCCTGAAGCAAAAGCCATAGTCCATACCCACTCCACCTATGCCACAGCTATAGGTGTTGTTCGAGATGAGATACCATTAATAATCGGTGAGGTTGCCAATGCTGTGGGGGGAAGCATTAAAACAGCCCGGTATGGTGTGGAAGGCACTGTTGACCTGGGGAAAGCGGCTGTTGAGGGTATGAGCGGACGTGCAGCCGTAATTCTGCAAAACCATGGAGTAGTGACTATCGGCAGAACTTTAAACGATGCATTTTTCAATGCTGTTGTGGTAGAGGATGCAGCAAAGGTATTTTGTATTGCCAAAAGCCTTGGCAGCATTACCACTATACCGGAGTCAGAAGCAGAAAGACTGCATCAAGATTTTCTGGAGACCTATGGAATTCAATAGATCAAATGTATGGCCATGAAGGATCTCCAATATGTATGGCCATGAAAGGGTGATAAGATGAAACTGAAAGGCTATGCCGGGAAACAGCTACGGGTCCAGTTGACTGATGCTGTGATTAAAGAGGAAGAGATAAACCTGGAATTATTAAAAAAATATTTGGGCGGAGTGGGATATGGAGCCAGGCTTCTATATGATGAACTTGCTCCACATATAGATGCATTGAGCGCAGAGAATAAAATTGTATTTACAACAGGTCCCCTTACGGGAAAAAATATCCCCGGCGGGGGGAGCGTTGAAGTATGTTTTAAATCACCCTTAACCAACCTTTGGGGAGAATCAAGGTGCGGCGGGAATTTTGGACCCGAATTAAAGGCCTCCGGATATGATTTCCTGATTGTGGAAGGCAAATCTGATCGACCTGTTTATTTATTAATTACCGCCGGCGGGGTTCAAATAAAAGATGCCGGCCATCTACTGGGTAAAACTGTTGGCGAAAAAACCCAAATCATCCGCGAAGAAAATAAGGACGCTAAATTATCGGTTATGTGTATCGGGCCTGCTGGAGAGAACAAAGTGCTCTTTTCAACGATTATGGATGAAGATCGGGCGGCAGGGCGCTGTGGTGCGGGTGCGGTAATGGGTTCAAAAAATTTGCTGGCCATAGCGGTAAGGGGTTCACAGAAAATAGAGGCAGAGCACCCTGAAAAGTTTAGAGACGCGACACGGAAAGCTATGAAAGCAGTGAGAGAAAATCCAAATACTGAAAACTTTAAAGAACACGGCACAGTTGGGGATATTGCCAGTTGCGATCTTCTCGGAGACTGGCCCACCCAAAATTGGCGTTCCAATTCATGGGGCAAAGGCGAAGAGCTGTACAACTATTTTTACGAGCATAATTTGGTTGGTAATTTTGGCTGCTACAGCGGATGCCCGGTGGGTTGCGGCCGAATGGTAAAAGTAGACGAAGGAAGGTTTAAAACCCCGGTTCATGGAGGGGCAGAGTACGAATCAATAACTGCTTTTACAGCATTTGTCACCAATGATAATATGGATGCTGCTGTTCATAGCACTTACCTTTGCAATGAATATGGTATTGATACCATATCGATGGGTGCAGTAATTGCCTTTGCCATGGAATGTTATGAAAAAGGATTGATTAAACCTGAAGATACAGGTAATCTGGACCTGAGTTGGGGGAACCCTGAAGTATTACCGCTGCTCGTAAAACAGGTGGCTGAAAGAGAAGGATTAGGCAACCTCCTGGCCGATGGGGTGATGCGGGCCGCGGATAAATTAGGCCATTCAGCAAAAGAATTCGCCATTCATGGAAAGGGCCTGGAGGCGCCGGCCCATGACCCCAGGTCCAGTAAAGCCCTGGCGGTTACCTATGGTACTGCAAACAGGGGGCTATGCCATATACATCCCCTGGAAGGGCAGGCCTATGATTTAGGCAAGTCTGATTTCGGATTAATACCGCATGGCCTTAAAGATCCAGAAGAGGTTGATCGCTGGGATGCGAAAGATAAGGGGAAAATGGTAAAGATTCTTCAAGATGGGCTCGTCCTCCCCGATATTTTGGTTAACTGCAAATTTATGATGTATTGCGGGTTCACGATTAAACATTTTGCTGATATAGTATCCGGTTTAACCGGCTGGGATATTACGGAAGAAGAACTATTAAAGATCGGTGAGCGGACCATAAATATTCAACGTTTGTTTAATGTTCGCGAGGGATGCAGCGCCGCTGATGATATGATTCCGGAAAGAATGAAGAGTTTGCCCCAATTCGGAAGATACAAAGATGAAGCAAGATGCGCAATCGTTAATTATGCTGATATGCTGGAAGATTATTATCTGGCAAGGGGATGGGATAAAAACGGTATTCCGACCAGAGACAAATTAGCTTCACTAAACTTATAAAGTTTTGGCAAGCTTTTGAAAAAAAATGTTGATGCAGCGGCGCCGGCAAGCTTTATAAAAATTATCCGGTGCGGCATTAATGGTTCAGGACCTGTTTCGCTAGACCACCCCCAAGGGAGGAGCCTGCTGCTTGATTGAAATTACTGTTAGAGCTGTTTCAACGTTAAAAACAAAATTCCAGACGCCTGCTGTAGTGCCGCTGCCTGAGGGCAGTACTGTTAAAGATTTATTGTCTGCCTGCGAAGTGGATCATAATCGCGTTATAGTTCTGTTAAATAACATGCAGGTGAATATAAACCATAAACTCAATCATTCAGATCAGGTAACAATTCTACCTTTTATAATTGGCGGCTAGTCCTCACTCCTCCCTTTTGGGAGAAGTTCATGGAAAAGGATCTGTTAAACTTTAGAATTTTAGGCGGCACAAAAACTGAAGCCAATGACAACCCCCATTTAACAACCACAACAAGGTGCTGTCCTCATTAACTTTGAGGCAGCACCATTATTTATTTCAGTATTGACATAAAGATGAACCTGTTGTATTCTTGTATTAAGACCTTAATACAATAATACAAAGGGAAGTGGATTAATGCCCTGGGAGTTTCGCTCGGATTGCCCCATCTATGCCCAGTTAATTGAAAAGATTGAGCAGAAAATTTGTTCCGGGGTATATCCGCCCGGCACAAAATTACCCCCGGTCCGTGATCTCGCGCAGGAGGCCGCGGTGAACCCCAATACCATGCAGCGGGCCCTGGCCAGGCTTGAGGATGTTGGTTTGCTTTATACCCACCGCACCAGCGGAAGATTTGTTACGGAGGATACAGACTTAATCAGGCAGTTAAAAAACAGGCTGGTGCAGGAACACATCCGGGACTTTCTGGAAAAAATGCGGCAGCTTGGTTTTGGCCGTGAGGAGATTTTGGCTGCCATCTCAAGAATTATGGAGGAGAGCAAAGATGAGTAACTATATCCTGGAATGCAAGGATTTAACCAAAACCTTTGGCCGCGTCAAGGCTATTGATAATGTGACCTTAAGCATTCCGCAAGGTTGCATTGTCGGCCTGCTGGGTCCCAATGCCAGCGGTAAAACTACCCTGATTAAGCTCTGCAATGAACTGTTAACACCGACCAGCGGCGAAATCTATATCGCCGGCCTTAAGCCCGGCGTGGAAACTAAAAAGCTGGTCTCGTACCTTCCGGAAAGAACCTATCTCAATGACTGGATGAAGGTTGCGGACATTATTAATTTTTTTAGTGATTTCTATGCTGATTTTAATAAAGAAAAAGCCTATGATATGCTGAAACGGCTCAATCTAAATCCAGGGGATCGGCTTAAAACCATGTCCAAGGGGACCAAGGAAAAGATTCAGCTCATTCTGGTCATGAGCCGTGAAGCCCGCCTTTATTTGCTCGATGAACCGATCGGCGGCGTGGATCCGGCGGCTCGGGACTATATCCTGCAGACAATCCTGGGCAACTACGACCAGAGCGCCACCATCATCATCTCTACACATCTGATCTCTGATATTGAAACAATTCTTGAGCACGTCATTTTTCTCAAAGAGGGCCGGGTGGTTCTTTACAAAACAGTGGATGAAATTCGCGAAGAAAGCGGGAAATCAGTAGACTCTTTGTTCAGGGAGGTTTTCAAATGTTAGGCAAACTATTAAAATATGAGTTTAAAGCCACGGCCCGTTTGTTTCTACCCCTGTACCTGGCCCTGCTCGCTTTCGCTTTGATCAACCGGTTTATAAGCCCTTTCAAGGTTTTTGAGCCGTCCACGGCTTTGCTTGATTTGCAGATGTTAATCAGCCTGTTGAGCATTTTTATTTATTTTGCCCTGATTGTCGGGGTCATCGCCATGACCGTGATCATCATGATCCGGAGATTCTACACGAGCCTGCTGGGGGATGAAGGTTACCTCATGTTTACTTTGCCGGTAAAGCCATGGCAGCACATTGTTAGCAAACTGATCACCGCCATGGCCTGGACCACCCTCAGCTTTCTGGTAACCGTGGGGTCCATCGTCATTATTGCCGGAGAACCTGGTCTTGCGGTCCAGTTGAAAGAATTTATCGTCGCCTTCCAGGAAATATTCGGAGTGGCGGGCTATTATATCCTGCCTGGTTATGCTTTAGCCGCCATGGCTTCGAATATCCTGATGATTTACGCGGCCATTGCATTGGGGCATCTATTTTCAAAACAGAAACTCATTGCTACTTTTGCCATGTATTGTGTCCTCTATATCGTGTCTCAACTGCTCATCATCTTAATTTTTGTACCGTTTGTGCTCCCCTTCATGCGTTTTTTAATAAACCCGGCTACGCCGGCGCCGGGACAAATTAATTCGCTTTTACTGTTATTTTTACTGCCCATCGTGATCCTCGGTGCCGGTTACTTTATCCTGACCAATATGATCTTAAAATTTAAGCTCAACCTGGAATAGGTCATGGAAGGCAGCGGGAGAGGGGGTTACCTGGCCGGGCAACTCCAACCCCTCCGGCCTGTTCAGGGCGGGAACCCCTCCCGCGGTCCTAGGAGGGGTTGCTCTTTTTCTCCTTAAAGGCAGGGGAGAGCAGCGCCTGCGCCAGGGAGTAGAGGAACCATCCTAGAAGCAGGCCCACCCCGGCGTAAACCAGTCCTTCCGGCGTGGTGGGGAGGCCCGGTGTAAAACTGTGCCAGCACTGCCGCGCTATGCTCCAGTCGGCATGCCGGATAAATACGAACCAGCGGGTAAGCGGTGTGGCTGAAACCAGCGCCTGGAGTGCTTCTTCCAACTGCCATAGCCTTGCCGCCAGATCCGCAATAATTTCTCCCGAAGAGGCAATCACCTGAGAATCTGCGGCCAGGTGCTCTTCGATATACTGATCCAGGCTCAGGCCCAGGGTTGCGGCCGCCTGCTCATAGGCGGACAGGGTGCGCCGCAGCTCATCGATATGACCGCCGAGGCGCTGCAGGTACTGTCCGTAGAACTGGGGGAACTGGGCCAGGAGCGTAGCCCCCAGCAGGGCGGCCAGCCGGTCAAGCAGGCCGCTTAAAAAACGGAGAGGGTAGCGCAGTAGCTTCTTCAAGGCTTTTCGCCTCCGCAGTACATTCTACGCGCCTGCAAAGAAATATAATACCAATAAACCCCACCGTTTATGCGTGCGCATGCCAGGGACATGCCAGGGGGACGGAGTTGTTGGCATGTGCGGAAGAGCTGTAACCGCAGCAGAAGGAACTCTGCAGGGCTTGCGTAGCGGGCTTAAGTGAAACTCAAGTTTGACAGCTGATCTTTGAAAACCCAATAACCACGGGATTTTTCAGGCACAAATATAGACGTACCACTACAAAGGTCTTTTAATTTGGTGGCATTACTTGAACCAGGTTTGGCGGCCGAAGCCCGAGGGCCT
>JAKPEE010000081.1 GCA_029552125.1 Bacillota bacterium
CAGGCTAAAAACCAGATCGCTTTCGGAAGATTTCCTCCTAGAAGAAAATCACGTCTCTGTTCAATGGCCAGGCCGTGTTGAGTATCTGGTTTCATCTTCTACCTCGTTACTGTTTTGTAGCTTAGGGTCCGGTTGTTAAGCCTGGAACGCAATTCTATATCGCAATAACAGGCAGGGAGCGCCATGCCTGCGGAATCAAGACAAGCCTCCGGGCCAGGAGAAAAGTCCCGGAGGGTTTATATTAATATTCGCCTTGAGGAATGAAATTCCCTGTTTCCCAAAACCGGCTAGCCGTTTTCCTTTATATACCCCTTCCTGACAGCTTCGCGGATGATATTTAGGGTGAATTTCCACAGGGCGGGCGAGCTTTCCCCGATGGAGCTGTTGCGCTTGATTACCTGCGAATAGGAGATACCGTGCTCTCTCCATGATTTGCCGCCGGCGATATAGTTGAGGGTAAGAGGCTGCAGCCGGTCCAGGGCCGCGGCGAACCGTGCTTCCGGAGTGCGCTGCTCCTCGAACTCTTCCCAGAGTTCTCTAAACTCACGGGCCTGGTCCGGCGGCAAGATGCCGAAAAGCCGGTCTGCTGCAGCCAGCTCCCGCTCTCTTTTCCCTGCGTTTGCTTTTTCATCGTAGCAGTATGTATCACCGGCATCTATCTCCACGAGATCATGGATCAAGGCCATCTTGATTACCCGCAGCAGGTCCGGACTCTCTTCCGCCCCTACATGCTCGCAGAGAACAAGGGCCATGAGGGCCAGGTGCCAGGAGTGTTCGGCGTCGTTTTCTTTCCTTGATCCGTCGGCCAGGTAATTCTGCCGGGTAATTTTTTTCAGCTTGTCTACTTCGATGACGAATTCCATCTGTTTTTTTAACCTGTCGATTTTCCAGCCCGCCTTTCATGAATATGTTTGCAACTTGCTTCAATTATACCAGAGAGCTCCGGGCTAAGGGGGTGCTTTCCCCGGACAGGTTTGCAGCCGGCTATCTCCGGGGCAGGTTGGGAAAGTATTTGCCCTGGAGCAGGATTTCGAATAAAGCAGTCCACCGGCCCACCCGGGCCAGGTAGCGGCTGAAAATAATGCGGAAGAACCTCCCGGCCTGTTCTGCAAGCGAGGAGAAGCTTTCATCCCGCCTGCTGTAAAGGGCCAGGTTGATCCCTTCGGAAATTTCCTGGAAG